>NZ_JBXWSM010000001.1:0-147817 GCF_059613405.1 Ruegeria sp. BHSA118 | reverse complement strand
TCGTAGATCACATACAGCGTCAGGCCGATGGTGGTATTCACCAGCGCCAATGCCCCACCGACAGCGGCCGAGCCGGTGGCGATCAGACCCACCAGCGTCATGGTGGTCAGCCCCATGGCATTCCACACGATTGCTTTCACGACAGATCTTCGCTGCGTTTCCATTCCGAACCCCATTCTTTTTGCTTTTACAAAGGGGTTACCGTTCAGTGCGCGTGCTGAAAATTCTGAATATGATTAACAAAACTCATCAATTGTGATATTTTTCAACTCATGCAGGACAATATCGACAAACGCGACCGCGCCGCTCAATTCCGCCTACGCCTTGCCCGCGCGATGGAGGACCGTCACGTCAGCCAAAGCGCGCTTGCGCGCCATATCGGCGTGGACCGATCAACCGTATCTCAGTTGTTGACCGATCATGGCGCGCGTCTTCCCAATGCGCATGTTGTGGGTGGCTGCGCCGCGGCACTGGGCGTTTCGGCTGACTGGTTGCTGGGCCTGTCCGACAGACCGGAAAGCGCGGCAGAAATTCTGGCCAGTACCCTGTCCATTACCGAAGCGCCCCGCGCCCTGGTCGATGAGCGGATTTTCGACTGGCACAAAGAAGCCGCCGGGTACAAGATCCGCTATGTCCCGGCCACCCTGCCCGACATGCTCAAGACGCGCGCGGTGCTGGAGTGGGAATATGCCCCCCATCTGGGGCGCACGGCGGATCAGGCCATCGGTGCGTCCGAAGACAGGTTGGCCTGGATGCGTAGTGCGCAGTCTGACTACGAAATCGCCATGCCATTGTTCGAGATCGAAAGCTTTGCAAGCGGCACGGGGTATTACCATGGCCTTTGCCCGGCAATTCGTCAGGAGCAGATCGATCACCTGCTGGCCCTGTGTGAACAGCTTTATCCCCGAATGCGTGTCTATCTGTTCGATGCCAAACGACTTTATTCAGCCCCTGTAACGATTTTCGGGCCGCTGCTGTGCGTTTTTTATGCAGGCAGTCACTATATGGCGTTCCGAGACCGGGATCGGATCGAGACATTTTCACGTCATTTCGACACACTTGTACGCGAGGCCGATGTGGCCGCCCGCGATTTCCCGGACCACTTGCGACAACTCAGAACGGCTGTGTCCGGCAAGAATTGATGCAGCGGCGCAAAACCTGTGCTATCGTCCCTTGGCGCGAACCAAAGGGCATTCCGATCACAAACGGAGGACCACAGGAATGGACGCAATTCAAACCGCTCAATACGCGCGCGCGCTGTATGCTGCGCACGGAGACCGGGCCGAGGCGGAAGCCGCGCAGAAAATGCGCGAATGCGAAGCCGCCGGAAACCAGAAAGAGGCGCAGGATTGGCAGGCGGTCCGTCAGACCATCCGCCAGATCCGAGGGCCAAATCAGGGCTGACCTAAAGTTTCGGGTCGGGGTTGACCGTGTGCCCATCCACCGCAATCACCTGCCCAGACACCAACCGCGCTGCGTCTGAAGCAAGAAAGACGGCCATATTGGCGATATCCTGCGCTTCCACAAAGCGCCCCATAGAAGTGCCCGAGGCATAGCCCTGATAGACCTCATCGCGGGTCATGCCTTTCGCGGCTGCCTCTCGGGCCAACACACCTTCCATGCGCGGGCCTTCCACGGCACCCGGACAAATGGCGTTTGCGCGAATGCCCAGCGGGCCCAGTTCCATCGCCAGCGTTTTCATCAACCCTATGACCGCCCATTTGGCCGAGGCATAAGGCGCTCGGAACGGATAGCCGTACTGACCGGCGGTCGATGAGGTCAGAATGATGCTGCCCGCCCGCGCCGACTTCATCATCAGGGCCGCGTGCTTGGCGGCCAGAAAGGCCCCGTCCAGATTGACCGCGACGCAGGCGCGCCATGCATCCAGATCGATATCCTCGATCGCGCTTGTCGGCCCGGCGATTCCAGCATTTGCGCACAGAACATCCAACCCGCCAGCCGCCCCGACAGCCTGAAACACCGCGCTCATGTCGGCCTCATTGGTCACATCAGCCCGGTGCGCCACCCAATGGTCGGGCAAGATATCCAAGGCTGACTGGTCAATATCCGTTACCCAGACATCATAGCCGGCAGCGTCAAACGCCGCGGCCATGGCACGACCGACACCCGATGCCCCGGCTGTTACCAATACGCGCCGGGTCATGAAGGCTTCCGGATGGCGGCACCCGCCCCTTCAGGGTAAGGCAAACCGGCCTGTGCCTCGGCAATCCGCGCCATCGCTGCTTCGATCCTGGGCGACGGCGGGCTGGGGCGGCGGGTTTCAAGACTGACATGCAGCAGAAAGCTTTCGCCCGTGGCCAACAGCTTGTCGCCTTCATACATGCTGTGAAAGACATGCAGCTTCTTGCCCTGCCCCAACAGCATCTGCGTGCGCACGTCGATCTTCGCCCCTGCATGGACCTCGTCGATGTAACGGATGTGGTTCTCGGCGGTGAAATAGCTGCCACCCGACGCGATATACTCCATATCGCAACCGATGATCTCCATGAAACGGTCCGTGGCGGCCGCAAAGGCTTCCAGATACTTGGCCTCGTTCATGTGGCCGTTGTAATCCGTCCAGTCCAACGGAACGGCGCGGGACAGGGTCAGGATCGGCTGGCTCAGATCCGCCTGATCCAGCGACGGCAGCGCACCCGGTTTCAACAGCGCATCATGCTGGTTCAGCACCGCCCCCGCGCCATAATTCTGCGCCTTGAGGGCCCGCATCATGCCAACAAGATTGTTGTCGCGAATGCGCTCCAGTTCCCGGATCGAGTGCATTCCTGATTGCGCGTCTGACTGATCGGCGATCAGGTCGACCAATTCATCGGTGAATTCCGGCACGTCCATCAGCTTGGTCCAGGGCCATTTCAGGGCTGGCCCGAACTGAGCCATGAAATGCCGCATCCCCGCTTCACCTCCGGCCACGCGGTAGGTTTCGAACAATCCCATCTGCGCCCAGCGGATGCCAAAGCCCATCCGGATCGCCTCGTCGATTTCTTCGGTGGTGGCAATGCCATCCTTGACCAGCCAGAGCGCCTCGCGCCAGACGGCTTCCAGAAAGCGGTCGGCGATATGCGCGTCGATCTCTTTCTTGACATGCAGCGGAAAGAAACCAACCGAGGTCAGCAATTCCCTGGCCCGTTCAATCATCTGAGGTGGGTTTTTGTCCGTCGGCACCAGCTCGATCAGCGGCAGCAGATAGACTGGGTTGAACGGGTGCGTCACGACGATCTGTTCGGGGCGCAACGCACCGTCCTGAAGCTCGGATGGTTTGAACCCGCTGGTCGAGGACCCGATAATCGCAGCCGGATCACAGTCCTCCTGCAAGCTCTTGTAAACCTTCAGCTTCAACTCCAGCCGCTCTGGCACGCTTTCTTGGATCCACGTCGCGCCCTGTACGGCGTCAGCCATGTCGTCATGAAAGCTCAGCGCGCCTTCGGGTGGCAGCGGCACATCGCTCAACCCCGGCAAGGATCGCCGCGCATTGTCCAGCACTTCACCGATTTTGCGCTCTGCTTCGGGGTCCGGGTCGAACACCCGAACGTCCCAGCCATTGAGCAGGAACCGTGCGGCCCATCCGCCGCCGATGACACCGCCCCCAATAATTGCTGCCGTCTTTGTCATGCTGTCCTCTAATCGATACAGATTACCTGCGCGCGCCCCGCCTCATCCAGATGCGGAATGCATCCGAATTGCGGTGTCACGGCGCTGCATTGTTTGGTTTCCGACAGGCAGAACCCTGCGCAGTCAGAGGCTTTTTCGCAGGAGTTTCCAGCGTCGGGCAAAGGTTCAAAGCAGATAAACTGCCGTATCCGCCCGCCCATCTCATAGCTTCCCCCTTTGGCTTCGCAGTCCTTGCGGGCCAAAGGGTCTTCCGCGGTCTGTGCCACCCCGACCCGGGGCAGACATACGGTCAGAACCGTCGCGCAGATTACAAGCACCGATCGCATTGCTCACTTCCTCTTGCTGGCGCCCCTGCACTTACCGGTCATGGCAAGGGACGCAAGCAGGTCAACCTTTCGGCGCCCGTTTGACAAGCCCCAGCTTCTCGCGGACTTCTTCCGGCCCGATCACCCGTGCGCCCATGTTTTCAATGATGGTGCCTGCCCGTTCGACAAGTTGCCAGTTTTCGGCCAACACCCCCTTGTCCAGCCACAGGTTGTCCTCGAGCCCAACGCGCACATTGCCGCCCGCCAGCACCGAGGCCGCCACATAGGCCATCTGATGCCGCCCCAGCGAGAACGCGCTGAAGGTCCAGTCATCGGGCACATTGTTCACCATCGCCATAAAGGTGTTCAGATCATCCGGCGCGCCCCACGGCACGCCCATGCACAGTTGCACAAGGGCGTTGGGTTCCAGAATTCCCTCTTTCACCAATTGCTTGGCAAACCACAGATGGCCGGTGTCAAAGGCCTCGATCTCGGGTTTCACGCCCAGATCTGTCATCATCTGCCCCATCGCCCGCAACGCGCCGGGCGTGTTGGTCATGACGTAATCCGCCTCGGCAAAGTTCATCGTACCGCAATCCAGCGTGCAGATTTCGGGCAGACATTCGGCCACATGCGCCACACGTTCGGTCGCGCCAACCAGATCGGTTCCAGCCTCGGCCAATGGCAGCGGGTTTTCGATACCGCCGAACACCATGTCTCCGCCCATGCCAGCCGTAAGGTTCAGCACGGCATCCACTTCGGCATCCCGAATCCGATCGGTCACTTCACGATACAGCGCCAGATCGCGCGACGGCGCACCTGTTTCGGGGTCGCGCACATGGCAGTGCACCACGGCCGCACCCGCCTTCGCGGCGGCAATCGCACTGTCGGCAATTTGCTTCGGTGAACGTGGCACATGAGGGCTGCGATCCTGCGTCCCGCCCGAGCCGGTCACGGCGCAGGTGATGAAGACTTCGCGGTTCATTTCCAGAGGCATGGCGTTTTCCCCAAGTTATACCCGGTTTTGCCTTGGGTTTTCCCCAGGCTTCTCCCCGGATTCCGATTTGCGTTCTGGCCCGACTCTGGCGCAGCCTTGGGAAAACCACTTGGCAGAATGCGAATCGAACTTGATGCAATCCGCAAAAAACATACTGCAACCCGAACATCGGGCCCTGAAAACCGCCGTTCTGGTGCTGGACGAATGCAACACGCTCAGCTTCGCCTCGGCGGTCGACCCGATGCGCGCGGCCAACCGTCTGGCGGACCGGCCCGCCTTTGACTGGGACTATGTGACCGCCACAGCCGAACCCGCGATGCTGACCAGCGCCTTGCAAGTGCCCGGCATCCCGCTTGCTCGCCTGCAAGGCTGCGACCTTATGATTGTCGTCGCGGGCTTCCAACTGGCCCGCCACGCCACCCCCAGCCTGCTGGCCGGGCTGCGCCGCATTGCCGGTACCGGGGCGGTGATGGCCGGGATTGACGGCGGCCCCTGGCTGCTGGCCGAGGCCGGGCTGCTCGACGGTCACCCTGCGACGACCCATTGGGAAGACCTGGAAAACTTCGCCAACCGCTTTCCCGATGTCAACGTGCGCCCCGACCGTTTCACTGTCTCGGACGGGCGCCTGACCTCGGGCGGCGCGATTCCCGCTGTCGAGATGATGCTGCACATCATCGCGGCCCGCCATGGCGCGGGTTTTGCATCCCGTGTCTCGGGCCTGTTCCTCTATGATGGCGCGCCGGACCCGGGCACACCGCAAAGCCGCACCGGCGCACCACACCGCCATACGGCGCTGACGGCCAAGGCGAATTCGCTGATGCAGGCATCCCTGGATGATCCCCTGCCACTGGCCCATATCGCAGACCAGCTGGGCACCAGCCCGCGCACCCTGCAACAACAGTTCCGACTGCGTCTGAACACCACGCCGCAGGATCACTATCTGCAACTGCGCCTGGCCGAGGCCCGCCGCCTGGTCACCGACACCGACCTTCCACTGATGGATGTCGCGCTGGCCACCGGTTTTGCCTCGCAATCCAGCTTTGCCCGCGCTTTCCGCACCGCCCACGGTCAATCGGCACGCGACCTGAGACACGAACGCGCGCACCCCACCCACCACTGACCGGATCCAACTTCATCTGGCCAAAAATATCCCGGGGGAGTCGCCAAAGGCGACGGGGGCAGAGCCCCCTAGAACGGCATCGGATGCGCCCGGTGCGCCTGACTGATTTCGGCCAGC
Organism: Ruegeria sp. BHSA118; assembly: GCF_059613405.1. Taxonomy (NCBI): domain Bacteria; kingdom Pseudomonadati; phylum Pseudomonadota; class Alphaproteobacteria; order Rhodobacterales; family Roseobacteraceae; genus Ruegeria; species Ruegeria sp. BHSA118. The sequence goes on along the minus strand of NZ_JBXWSM010000001.1, from coordinate 141,651 downwards.
ACATCCTGCGGCAATTCCAGATCCGCGCTAGCCAGAATGTGCTCCAACTGCGCCACCGTCGTTGCACCAAAAATCGCCGACATCATGAAAGGCCGCGCCCGGCACCACGCCAGCGCCATGTGAACCGGGTCCAGCCCATGGCGGTCGGCGATCTCCAGATAGGCCGCGACGGCATCAAAGACGCGCCCGGAAGTCCGACCGCCCATGGCAGGCACCAGCGACATACGCGACCCGTCGGGCACCGCTCCGTCCTGATATTTCCCGGTCAGGAACCCCGCCGCCAGAGGCGAAAACGCCATCAACCCAACATCTTCATGCACACTCAACTCGCCCAGATCAGTGTCGAAGTGCCGACACAGCAGCGAGTATTCATTCTGCACAGACGCCGCCCGCGGCGCGCCCATCTGATCGGCCAGCCGCAGCCACTGCGCCATCCCCCAGGCGCTTTCATTCGACAGTCCAAAAGCGCGGATGTTGCCCTTGTCCACCTGTGCCTGCAGCGCCTCAAGGCACTCCTGCATGTTCTCAAGAACGTCACCGGTATTTTGCCCCGATGGCGCGTAGTCCCAGTTCTGCCGGAACATATAGCTGCCGCGATTGGGCCAGTGGAACTGGTAGAGATCGATGTAATCCGTCTGCAACCGGCGTAGCGAGCCTTCGATGGCCTCGGGGATCGTCTGCCCCGAGATCGGAGCCCCATCGCGGGCATGAGCAAATCCCGCCCCCGAATGTTTGGTGGCCAGCACATAATCGCCGCGCCGCGACGGGTTTGCCGCGTTCCAGTTACCCAGGATTTCCTCGGTCCGGCCAACCGTCTCTTTCGAGATCGGGTTCACCGGATACATCTCAGCCGCATCGACAAAATTGATCCCGGCATCCAGCGCCATATCCATCTGTTTATGCGCCTCGAATTCCGAGGTTTGCGTGCCAAAAGTCATGGTGCCCAGACACAGGTCTGTCACCATGATCCCTGTGCGGCCCAGAGGCTTCGTTTTCATCCGTCAATCTCCTGAAATATCTATGAAAATCAGGCCTCAGCCTTCTTCTCCCACCGCCCCGATGCCTCGGACCAGTATTGCGCCGAACATCCCGCCCAGGTCAGCGCTTTCCACTGGCCCCGCGCGTGCTGAACCGCCTGTTCGTCGTTGCCGTCAAACAGGATGCACACCCGCTCCAGCGCGGCGACCTCATCGGCTTCGACCGGCGCTCCATCTACCGCCATCACACAGGCAGGCTCATTTGCGGCCACAGCCCCGGTCGTCAGCAGGATCGGCTGCTCGGCGTCATGCGGGCCGCCTTCGCGACCATGCGGCAGGAACCCGTCCTCGGGGCCCAGCCACAGCTTTTCATCGAGCCAGTCCATCCGTGCGGGATCGGTGCCCCGCACGGCAATCTTCCACCCGGCCTGCCGCGCCTTGTCCAGCAGCACAGGCAAGGTGTGCTCCAGCGGCTGGCGGGTCAGATGGTAGAAATAGACAGCACCCATTCGCTTACTCGAAATTGTCCTGCACGAACCGGCTCAGCGCGCGCACACCCCAGCCCGTGGCACCTTTGGGCGCATAAGATGTCTCGGACGACACCGAGGCCACACCCGCGATATCCAGATGAATCCACGGCGTATCCTCTTTCACGAAACGTTGCAGAAACTGCGCCGCCGTGATCGAGCCCGCCGGACGGCCACCGACGTTTTTCATGTCGGCGATGCGCGATTTGAGCAGCTTGTCATAGGCGTCGCCCAACGGCATCCGCCACGCGCCTTCATCCTCGGCCCGGGCCGATTTCAGGAAGGCGTCACAGAATGTGTCATTGTTGGAAAACACACCTGCATTCTCATGACCCAGCCCGATGATGATCGCTCCGGTCAGGGTGGCCAGATCGATCATGCCCACCGGTTTGAACCGCTCCTGCGCGTACCACATCACGTCGCACAGAACCAAACGGCCTTCGGCATCGGTGTTGATGATCTCGACCGTGTCGCCCTTCATCGACTTGACCACATCGCCCGGACGGGTGGCATTGCCCGAAGGCATGTTCTCGACCAGCCCGACAAGGCCCACCACATTGGCCTTGGCCTTGCGCTTGGCCAACGCGCGCATCGTGCCCGCGACAACACCGGCACCGCCCATGTCCATGGTCATGTCTTCCATGCCACCGGCCGGTTTCAGCGAAATGCCACCAGTGTCGAAAACCACGCCCTTGCCCACCAGAGCCAAGGGCGCATCGTCCTTGTCGCCGCCATTCCAGTGCATCACGACGACTTTGGACGGGCTGGCAGAGCCCTGCCCGACGCTCAGCAAAGTGCGCATGCCCAGTTCCGCCAGCTTGTCCTCTTCCAGAACTTCGACTTCCAGGCCAAGCTCCTGCATCTCGACAAGACGATCGGCAAATTCCGAGGTCGTCAGAACATTTGCAGGTTCGTTGGTCAGATCACGGGTCATCCGCACGCCGTCGGCAATCGCATATAGCGGTGCAAACTCTGCTTCGGCTTCCTTGGGTTTCGAATGTCCGATCGTAACCGAACCGCTGCCTTCGCTGTCCTTGGTTTTGTGCGCGTTGAAATCATAACTGCGCAGCACCATACCAAGGGCCAGGTTTTCGGTCTGCACCTGATTGCCGACCATCACCAGCAAGTCCTTGCCACCCGCTGATTTGGCCAACGTGGCACCAGCCTTGCGGGCCTCATCGGCTTCCGGGCGGCGCGGCAGCACCACGACGTCCAGCGCTTCGGCCGCCATACCAGCCGGCCAGGCCATCGAGATGACATCGCCGGTCTTGGAATTTCCGAATTTCTCACTTTCGACAAGCCGCGCTACAGCGCCCTTCGTCAGGCGATTGGCCCGGCGCGCCGCAGGGTTCATTTTTCCGTCCGACGGAATGATGATGGCCACCCGCCCCTCGGCCTGCGCCATCGCATCCAAGTCAAACTCCTGAAAGCGGACCGGTATAAGACTGCTCATTGCAAACTCCTCGAATTCTGTTCCCCAAGACCTAGCCCGCGCCGCCCGACTTGACCAGATAGCAGTTTTCCCCGCGTTTCAATTGCAGTAAGGTCCCGCAAAAATAACCGGCAGGCTCGGGGGAGAAAGACGTGACACGAGAGGGCAGGCATACGCCGTCGCGCTGGAAGACATGCATGCGCGATTTCGGCCCGGTTTCCGGCGCAAAAGCCTTGGCGGGGGCTGTCTTGTGATCCTCGACCGCTATTTCGCGCGCCGCTTTTTGCAGAGCTTTCTGGTCATCGGCGGTATTTTTCTGACTTTGATGATTCTCATCGATCTGATCGAACAGATCCGCCGATTTGACGAAGTCGACCTGTCCTTCGGCCAATTGCTGCACCTGACGCTGCTGAACACGCCGGCCGCTATCAGTGAAATGCTGCCCCTGCTGGTCATTCTGTCAACCATTGCCTTGTTCGTCGGGCTGGCACGGACCTCTGAACTCGTGGTGACCCGCGCCACCGGGCGCTCGGGTATTCGCGCGCTGGTCGCGCCAGCGGCACTGGCCCTGATCATCGGTGCGCTTGCAGTGGCTTTGCTGAACCCCATCGCTGCGGCCACATCCCAGGAATTCCAACGCCTGTCTGATTCCTATCGCAACAACGGCAGTTCAGCGCTTTCGATCAGCAGCGAAGGCCTTTGGCTGCGTCAGTCGGCGGAAAATGGTCAGGCCGTCATTCACGCCCGGGGCACCTCGAACGGGGATGCGCTTGGTCTGGACGGCGTGACCATCATCACCTTCGCGCGCGACGGCAAACCCACCCAGCAGATCGTCGCCGACAGGGCCGTGCTGGAAGACGGAAACTGGGTCTTGTCCCGGGCCAAGATCTGGAATTTGCAGAATGGGCAGAACCCCGAAACAAGCTCGGTGGAACATGAACGGCTGGAGTTGCCAACCTCGCTGACGCGGCAGCGGATTCTGGACACGCTGGGGCAGCAGGATTCAGTATCTGTTTTTGATCTGCCGCAACTGATCAGGGACCTGCGAGAAGCCGGGTTTTCGACCAAGCAATATGAAGTCTGGTTGCAGGTGCAACTGGCGCGGCCCTTCTTTCTGGTCTCGATGGTGCTGATCGGGGCTGCGTTCACTATGCGCCACGTTCGGTTCGGCGGCACCGGAATTGCCGTTCTGACAGCCGTTCTGCTTGGCTTTGCCATCTATTTCGTCCGCAATTTTGCGCAAATCCTCGGGGAAAACGGACAATTGCCCATCTATATCGCGGCCTGGGCGCCGCCCTTCGCCGCCATCCTGCTGTCCCTTGGCCTGCTTCTTCACGCGGAGGACGGCTGATGCGGAACATGATGTCCCTGCTGCTGACCAGCGCAATCGCGTTGTCGGCACCGACGGTTCTGGCGGCGCAAACCACCTCGGCCGAGCCTGACCCGCAAGCTGCGCAGTCACAGGCCGAACCCGCCCTTCTGGTTGCCGACAAGGTCTTTATCACCCCCGACAGAAAACTGGTGGCCGAAGGCAATGTCGAAGCGTTTCAGGGCGATACCAAGCTGTCGGCCCAACGTGTCACCTATGACCGGGAAACGGGTGAGCTGACACTGGAGGGGCCCATCCGCATTGATCAGGGGGGCCAGTCGACCCTTCTGGCCGTTTCCGGACAGCTGGACAGCGGCATCCAGAACGGTCTGTTGATCGGTGCCCGGATGGTTTTCGATCAGCAGATCCAGATTGCCTCGGTTCAGGCGAAACGAGCCGCGGGCCGTTATACGCAGTTCAGCAAGGTCTCGGCCACTTCCTGCCATGTCTGCACCAACGGTAAGCCACCGCTTTGGCAGATTCGGGCTCGCAAGGTCATCCATGACCAGTTGGAACGGCAATTGTACTTTGAAGGCGCGCAGCTTCGGGTGCTTGATTATCCGGTATTCTATTTCCCCTATCTGCGCTTGCCGGATCCGACATTGGAGCGCGCGACCGGCTTTCTGGTGCCGTCGATCCGCAGCACCTCGCAACTGGGAACGGGGGTCCAGGTTCCCTATTTCTTCAAGCTGGGGGACCACAAGGATCTGACCTTGACGCCGTATCTGTCGGCCAAGACGACGACGCTGGGATATCGGTATCGCCAGGCGTTCGTGAACGGGCGCATTCAGCTTGAAGGTGCCTATACCCGAGATGACGTCCAGCCCGATCAGGATCGCGGTTATCTGTTCGCCGGCGGTTGGTTCAACCTGAAGAATGATTTCCGGCTGACATTCGATCTGCAAACCACCTCGGACGACGCCTATCTGGCTGACTACGGGCTGCCGGATCTGGACCGATTGCGCAGCGAGATAGCGCTGGAACGGATCAAACGCGACACCGCGTTCAAAACAAGCCTGATCCATTACAAAACTCTGCGTGAAAGTGAAAATCAGGACGAAATCCCATCCCGCGTCTTCGACCTGAACTATGAAAAGCGATTCTTCCCCGGCGCGCTTGGCGGCGAGGTTCGGCTGGCCTTTGTCGGCCATGCACATGAACGCACCAGCGACGCCGATATCGTCGGCCGTGACATAGCAAGGGCAACTTTTGATGCCGAATGGTTGCGAAGCTGGATATTCGCATCTGGCCTGCGCGCGGACGCGACGCTGGGCGCATCGGTGGATACGTTCAACATCCGTCATGACAGCAACTTTCCCAGCAATGTGACCCGCTCGACCCCGCGCGCGGCGTTGACGCTTCGCTATCCGATGACCCGTCGCGAAAAGACCGGCGCAGTTCAGCTTCTGGAACCGATCGCGCAATTGGGATGGACCCATGTTTCGGACACCAATGTGCCAGATGATGAAAGCACGTTTCAGGAGTTCGATCAGGGCAATCTGCTGGCCCTGTCCCGGTTCCCTGCCGAAGATCAGCGCGAAGACGGTGCAACCGGAGTCATCGGCCTGAACTGGGCGCGTTATGGTGCAGGCGGACAGCAGGCCCTGGTGACTGTGGGTCAGGTGTTTCGCGCGGATGCCGACCCGAATTTCACCCTGACATCCGGGTTGCAGGGCACCACGTCCGACTTGCTGTTGGCGGGACAAGTCACCACGGCCAACGGTTGGTCGCTTGGCGGGCGCGGTCTGATCGACAGCGATTTCAGTTTCGTCAAAGCTGAATTGCGCGGGGCTTGGGCATCCGAATTTGCCGGCCTGTCCGGAAGCTATATCTGGCAGGAACCGGATCCGGCGGAGAATATTGCGGAAGAAATCTCGGAAATCTGGCTTCTGGGCCGCTATCAGGTCGACCAGAACTGGCTTACGAATGCCGAGGCACGCTATGATCTGAACCAGTCAGAGCCAATCCGGCTGGGGCTTGGTGTAACCTACCAGAATGAATGTGTTCAGGTTAACATGTCCGTAAGCAGACGCTTTACTTCAACATCCACTATTGAGCCTTCGACAGAATTCGGCTTTACCCTATCGCTGACAGGATACGCCCTTGAAGGCGGTGGTAACACATACAAGAGAAAATGCAGTTGATATCAGGTTTCTCCAGGTTTCTTCGTTCCGGTTGGCACAAACCGGTCACGCCGGCACTGGCCGCCGTTTTCCTCGCTTTTTCGGCGCCGCAGGTCAGCGCCCAAAGCCTGTTCTCGCCAGCGATCCGCGTGAATCAGGACATCGTCACCTGGTACGAGCTGGAACAACGCCTGCAATTCCTGAATGTTCTGGGTTTGCCCGGCGGCAATGAGGCTGACGTCAGGGAAGCCCTGATCGAAGAAAAATTGCGCAAACAGGCCATGCGCGAAGCGGGCGTGCAAGCTGCCCCGGAAGCCGTACAACTGGGGATCGACGAGTTCGCCTCGCGCGGGCAATTGTCCACCGAACAGTTCCTGCAACTTTTGGGCGAGGCGGGCGTCGACCCGGAAACTGTCCGTGATTATGTTGCGGATCAGCTGGCCTGGCGCGACTATATCAGCTCGCGCTACCTGTCGCAGGCCCGTCCGACCGAAGATGAGATTGATCGCGCGCTGGGACAAACCGGTGGCGGCGGCCTTCAGGTCCTGCTGTCCGAGATCATCATCCCGGTGAACCCGCAAACCGTTGCACAGACCGAATTGCTGGCGGAAGAAATCTCGCGACTTGAAACTATCGAAGCATTTTCAGCCGCGGCGGCGCAATATTCCGGAGCGGCAACCCGCAACGAAGGCGGGCGTCTGGACTGGCTGAATATCTCCAACCTGCCTCCTGCCTTGCAACCGGTTATTCTTGGGCTCCAGAACGGCGAGATCACCGATCCCATCAGCCTGCCAAACGCCGTTGCCCTGTTTCAGTTGCGCGGATTGCGTGAGGTGGCGACCGCTGCGCCACCTATCTCCAAACTTGACTATGCGGCCTATTACCTGCCGGGCGGCCGCAGCGCCGAGGCTCTGGCACGGGCTGCTGCCCTGCGGGAAGAGATCGACACCTGCGACGACTTGTACGGAATCGCCAAGGATCAACCCGTCGAAGTCCTGGACCGTATCGAAGCCAGCCCTTCAGAAGTACCACGCGATTTCGCCGTAGAGCTTGCCAAGCTGGATCGCTTCGAAGTGTCAACAAACCTGACCCGCAACAACGGGCAGACGCTGGTGTTCCTGATGCTGTGCAACCGCACCCGCAACCTGGGCGAAAACACCTCGCGGGCGGATGTCGCGAATGCGCTGGCGCAGCAGCGGCTACAGGCCTTTGCGTCCAGCCTGGTAGAGCAACTGCGGGCTGACGCCACCATCGTTCAGGAATGACACGCCCGATTGCGCTCAGCTGCGGTGAACCGGCCGGGATCGGCCCTGAAATCGCGGCCAAAGCATGGGCAGAGCTGCGCCAAACCTGTCCGTTTTTCTTTATCGGCGATGCCAGCCACCTGCCTGCTGGCACCCCCGTTGCGAAAATCCAAACCCCTTCGGATGCCGTTGCAGTCTGTGATCGGGCCTTGCCCGTGCTGCAACTGAACTTTCCTGCCGCAAACCTGCCCGGCCAGCCGGACCCGGCCAATGCCCCATCGGTGATCGATGCCATCGAAACCGGCGTCGACCTTGTGAAAGAGGGGGCAGCGGCCGCTCTGTGCACCGCACCTATTCACAAGAAGGCCCTGATCGACGGGGCCGGGTTTACCTATCCCGGCCATACCGAGTTTCTGGCCGCGCTGTCGGGCACCCGCCGGGTCGTCATGATGCTGGCCAGCGACCAGTTGCGGGTTGTCCCGGCAACAATCCACATTCCCCTGTCACAGGTTCCCGCCGCGCTGACACCGGACCTGCTGCGCGAGACGATCGAAATCACCGCGCGCGGCCTGCGCGACCAGTTTGGCATACAGCACCCCCGCATCGCCATTGCCGGCCTGAACCCCCATGCCGGCGAAGGCGGCAAAATGGGCCGCGAAGAGCTTGACTGGATCGCCCCAATGCTGGCCGATCTGAACCCGGAAGATGCGACCCTGACGGGCCCGCACCCTGCGGATACGCTGTTTCACGCCGCTGCCCGTGCCCGTTATGACGCAGCGATCGCAATGTATCATGATCAGGCCCTGATCCCGATCAAGACACTGGATTTCGACCGCGGCGTGAACGTCACCCTTGGCCTGCCCTTCATCCGCACGTCGCCTGATCACGGCACTGCACTGGATATCGCCGGGAAAGGCATCGCCAATCCAACCAGCCTGATCGAAGCCCTGAAGCTTGCCCAACGCATGGCACAAGGCTCTTGATCCTTCATCTGGCTGAAAATATCCCCGCCGGAGGCAAAAAATTTCTGGCGCTGCCCCTGCGGCCTGCGTCACGGTAATCGGATCATGAGTGCAATCGACAATCTTCCCCCTCTGCGCGAGGTCATCGCCACACATCAGCTCTCGGCGCGCAAATCCCTGGGTCAGAACTTCCTGCTGGACCTCAACCTGACCGCCAAAATCGCCCGTCAGGCTGGCGGTCTTGCAGACTGCGACGTACTGGAAATCGGCCCCGGTCCTGGTGGCCTCACCCGGGGGCTCCTGTCCGAAGGCGCACGCAAGGTCGTGGCAGTCGAAAAAGACACCCGTTGCATCGCCGCTCTGAACGATATCGCCGCTGCCTATCCCGGAAGGCTGGAGGTCATCAATGGTGACGCGCTCGAGATCAACCCGCTGGAACATCTGACCCAGCCAATCCGCATCGCGGCCAACCTACCATACAACGTCGGCACCGAACTGCTGGTGCGCTGGCTGACGCCCCCGGAATGGCCCCCCTTCTGGCAGAGCCTGACACTGATGTTCCAACGCGAAGTGGCCGAACGCATCGTGGCCCAGCCGGGCAGCAAGGCGTATGGCCGCCTCGCCATCCTTGCCCAATGGCGGGCCGAGGCGCGCATCGCCATGTCCCTTCCCCCAGGCGCCTTCACCCCTCCGCCCAAAGTCTCCAGCGCAGTGGTCCACCTGACCGCCCTGCCCGAACCGCGCCATCCTGCTGACGCCGCGACCCTGTCGCGTGTGGTGGCCTCTGCCTTCAATCAACGCCGCAAAATGCTGCGTGCCTCGCTTAAAGGCGTCGCCCCGGATATCGAGGATCGCTTGCGGGCCGCAGGAATCCAGCCCACTGAACGGGCCGAGCAGGTTCCGCTTGAAGCGTTCTGTGCCCTGGCGCGCGAAATCCAGAAACCCTGATCACAAAAAGCCCCGAGGCATGACCTCGGGGCTTTGCAGTTTCTGATGCCGGCTTTATTCAGCCGCTTCCGGCGCGTCGCCATCCGTTTTGGGCGCTTCGTCTGCCGCTGGCGCCGGTTTGGGCTTGCGTGCCCGCGGTTTGCGCGCAGGCTTTTCCTTCTTCTCAGCTACCGGGGCTTCGGCCCCTTTGCTTTCCGGTGTCTCGACCAGACCGCTTTCCGGAGCAGCATCTGGAGCGGCGAAATCCATTACGTCCGGCTGCGGGGCTTCGGCGGGATCGGCCTGTCGGGCTGCTTCACGTTCCTGGCGCTCGGCGCGCTCACGGTCACGCTCGGCCTGGCGTTCGCGGTTCTGGCGTTCCTGCTCTTCGCGGCGCGCTTCAATCTCGCGCTGCGCCTCACTCAGCATGCGCAGATAATGTTCTGCGTGCTGCTGGAAGTTTTCCGCCGCAACGCGGTCGTTTGACAGCTGAGCATCACGTGCCAGCTGATTGTACTTATCAATTATCTGCTGCGGCGTGCCACGCACCTTGCCTTCAGGACCCGAGCTGTCAAAAACCCGGTTTACGACGTTACCGCCGGATGGACGATTGCGGTTGTTCTTGGCCCGCGAGCGGGATTTGGAAGATCTCATCTTACTATACGTCAGCCTTATCAATGCGCTGTCGCTCAACCCGTGTTTTGCAATGCTCTGAGGCGTTTGCCGTGACGGGATGTCGACTTTTTTGGGCTTGGCGTCAGGGGTGCGCTGCAACAGCGTCAACCTCGCCGACTAATCCTGAGTAAACATGTCCTGACCGTGCAGACAAGAGGAATCTCGAATTTTCACATGCTTTTTTACTCGGGGCAGCGTTTTTTGGCCTCAGACAACAGGTTCAACCCGGCATCTTTGCGCCGACAACCCGGTCACGCCCGTCCAGATCGGGGATTACGCGAATATCCGCCAAACCCGCCGCATCAAACAAGGCAGACACCAGATTTGCCTGTGTCAGGCCAATTTCCACAAGTATTCGCCCGCCTGGCAGCAGATAATCCGGGGCCGAGGCCGCAATCTGCCGATACGCGCCCAGCCCGTCTCCTTCATCGGTCAGCGCCATGCGCGGCTCATGATCCCGCACTTCAGGCGAAAGATCTTCCATTTCGGTTTCGGAAATATACGGCGGGTTGGAAACAATAAGGTCAAACTGACCCTCAATGTCTTCGAACCAATTTGACTGCGCAATCTCGGCTCGTCCCTGCACCTGGTGGAGCACGGCATTGGCGCTGGCCTGAAGACAGGCGGCTTCACTCAGGTCGACCCCAAGGCCCGAAGCGCTGGTGCGCTCCGCAAGCAGCGTGACCAGAATACAGCCCGACCCGACGCCGAGGTCCAATACATGGTCGAAGGGTTCGCTCAGCGCGGCCTCGATCAGGGTTTCAGTCTCGGGGCGCGGATCCAGAACGTCGGAACTGACACGAAACCTGCGCCCGTAGAACTCGCGCTCGCCCAGCAGATGAGACACCGGCACCCGAATGGCGCGCAGGGAAACCAACTGGTCATAGCGTTCAGCGATCTCGGGCTGCAACTCTTCCGGGGCAATCAGCGTCACCCGGCTGGCTTCAATCCGTGCGGCATGGGCCAACAACAGGCGCGCATCCCGCGCCGGGTCATCCACGCCCGCGGCCCTCAGGCGCGCGGTTGCGGCCACCATGGCCTGCGCAGCTGTTTGCAGCCCCGTCATTGCGCCATCTCGGCCAGCAACCGGGCCTGATCATCCGCCGTCAGGGCGTCAATCACTTCGTCCAGATCCCCCTGCATCACCTGATCCAGTTTATAGAGCGTCAGGTTGATCCGGTGATCCGTCATCCGCCCCTGTGGGAAATTATAGGTGCGAATGCGTTCCGAACGATCCCCTGATCCCACCTGGCTGGCCCGGTCGGCGGAACGTTCGCTGTCGATGCGCTGGCGCTCGAGGTCATAAAGCCGCGTTTTCAGCACCTGCATGGCGATCTCGCGGTTGCGATGCTGGGACTTCTCGGAGCTTGTTACCACCAAACCCGTCGGAATATGGGTGATCCGCACCGCCGAGTCGGTGGTGTTCACGTGCTGCCCGCCTGCGCCGGAACTGCGCATCGTGTCGATACGGATGTCATTGGCGTCTATCTGGATGTCGACATCCTCGGCCTCGGGCAGTACCGCCACCGTCGCGGCCGAGGTGTGGATGCGCCCGCCGCTTTCGGTTTCGGGCACGCGCTGCACACGGTGCACGCCGGATTCGTATTTCAGCCGGGCAAAGACATTGTCGCCCTTGATATGGGCCACCACCTCTTTGATCCCGCCCAGATCCGAGGCCTGTTCTTCGATGATCTCGAACTGCCACCCGTGGGCCTCGGCATAGCGTTGATACATACGCAACAGATCGCCCGCGAACAAAGCGGCCTCGTCCCCGCCGGTACCCGGGCGAATTTCCAGCATCGCCGGCCGCGCATCCGCCGCATCCTTCGGCAGCAACGCCAGTTGGAGCGCGTTTTCCGCCTTGGGGATGCGGGCCTGCAACTCGGGAATCTCTTCCTCGGCCAACTCCTTCATATCCGGGTCGGCCAGCATCGCCTCGGCCTCAGCCAGATCTGCCACCAGCTGGCGCCAGGCCATGATCTGATCGACCACGGGTTTGAGGTCGGAATATTCCTTGGCCAACGCCGCAATATCGCCGCCCGATGCGCCATCCGCCATGGCTGCTTCGAGGTATTGGAAACGCTGGGTGATCTGTTCAAGACGTTCTTCGGGGATCATCCCGGCGGTGTCTCTCATCCGGGGGCTTTGGTCAAGGGCCACGTCGTGCTAAGCTTGCTGTCATGAAACGGATTTTGCTTGCCCTTCTGCTGATGTCCACGCCGGTTTTTGCCGATTACATCGGCCCCGACGGCAAGACCCGCGATTGTTATTGCACCGACACGTCCGGGTCCCGCATCGAACTGGGTGAGATGATCTGCCTGCAAGTCGACGGCCGCATGTTCACGGCGCAATGTCAGATGTCCCTGAACGTACCCATGTGGCGCGAGGTGCAGGAAGGGTGTTTATCGTCCCGGTTGCAGAGCGATCCAGTTGATCACTTTGAACAGGATGAGGCGTCCTGAGCGCCGGTAGAACTGTTACATCTGCTCCAACCACCCATCAACCCGCGCCTTGTTCACACCGAAATCCCTGCGCCCGAACCGCAAACGGCCATGGATGCGCAGCGTGTCGCCGTCCTGCTGAACAGTGGTATAGTCGGGGAAACCGATCCATTTCGTGCGGGTGATATAGGTGATCATGCCCTCATTGACCGATCCTGCCAATACCGTAGTGCGCGGCGTGGCGCGGGCGATCCGATCGAGGTTCTGCAACCCTTCCGGGCCGGTTGCAACAACGCGCAGAACGCCACCCGGCAAATCCTGATCAACCTCTGCAACCGGTGCAATATGCCATTGGCCCGGAGCAGACGGGGCCAGCCGGATGTAAGCGCCCAGCCCAAGCACCAGCGCGATCACTGCCCACAGAACCAACTTTTTCATCCCGCTTTACCCTTTTGCAGAAACCCTATGCGGATCAAGCGCCGGGGCAAGCCGTTCCGGGCCGGTTTACCGTGACGTCACACCCGGCAGGATGCACAGCATCTCATAGATCAGATTGGCTGCCGTCAGGGCCGTGTTGCCGGACGGGTCATACGGAGGTGAAACCTCGACCAGATCACACCCCACCATATTCACGCCCTGCAACGCGTGGATCAGTTGCAGCGCCTGCGGCGTGGTCAGCCCGGCAATCTCTGGCGTACCCGTGCCCGGTGCAAAGGCCGGATCCAGGCTGTCGATGTCATAGGTGACATAGACCGGATGATCCCCGATGATCTTGCGGATCTGAGAGCCGATCTGCGTCAGGTTCTGCTGCCACAACTCCCAGGCCGGGAACTGGCGGAAGCCCCAATCCCTGGCTTCGGTGAAATCCGAAGCCGCGTAACCCGACCCGCGAATGCCGATCTGAAAGGTTTTGTCGGGGACAATCAGCCCCTCTTCATAAGCGCGGCGGAAGACGGTTCCGTGGGTCTCTTTCTCGCCGAACATCTCGTCATTCACATCCGCATGGGCATCCACATGCACCAGGGCCACCGGTCCGTGCTTTGCCGCAATGGCCCGCAGGATCGGCAGGGTGATCGAATGATCGCCCCCCATCGCTACCGGGGTCACGTTCTTTGCCAGGATTGCATCAAAGCTTTCCCTGATGATCCTCAGGCTGTTTGCAAGCGAAAAGGTGTTGATCGCCAGATCCCCGATGTCAGCGATTTGCAAGCTGTCGAACGGGGCCGCCGAGGTGGCCATGTTGTAGGGCCGGATCATCGCGCTTTCGCTGCGGATCTGTTTGGGTCCGAACCGGGTGCCCGATCGCCACGAGGTGCCGATATCCATCGGAATCCCCAGAACTGCCACATCCAGCCCCGCCAGCGAGGCTGCCTGGGGCAGGCGCATGAACGTATTCGGCCCCGAAAACCGCGCCAGATCATTGCCGCTGACCGGTTGATTGAATTCAGTCATTTTCTTCCTCAACGCCCCTCAGAGTATCGCTATACGAACCCTTTCGAAGTTCGTGCAAATTTTCCGAAACATCATCATTTTTTGGATAAGAAAAGATTAACGTTGTCTCTGACTCCGAATCCGCTGCGAAGCGAAAAAACGAGACGCTACGGCGTTGGACTCGATCCTCAAAGTTTCGGACCCAAAGATGATGGGCGTCTACTGAATTCATAATAAATTCATCGTCACTTTCAAATCCGATAAGATTATTTTCCACCCATACCTTGGTTTCTCTCTCCCAAGTTTTTCGTTCGCGGTCAGTCATTATCTGAAGCGCGTCAGAAACTTCGCATTGCTGGATTTCCAAACGCAGCAACATTAAAGATTCTAGGTGGACCCAGACTAACCCGTCAGATCGCTCAATTTTTGAAAGTTCGCCATCAGGGTCCAAGACACCTCCATCAGCAAGGGGTACGCAGTATTTCTCAAACAGATGCAAAGCTGATTCAGGCCTGTCTGCTTCCTGGAGATGACCTCCAACAAAATACCCCAGTGGCAATCCAACTAAAACAATACTGCTCCAGATTGCTCCCTTGGAACGCTTCATGCCAGCTTGTTCCACCCCAACAGGCAGACGATCTGCGTCGCCACATGCGCCCCCGCAATCGCCGTCGCGCCGGATGTATCGAACGGCGGAGACACCTCGACCACGTCGCCGCCCTTGATGTTGATCCCGGCGATGTCGCGCAGGATGATCTGCGCCTGAATGGAACTCAAACCACCCCAGACAGGTGTCCCCGTACCCGGTGCAAAGGCCGGGTCCAGGCCGTCGATATCAAAGCTCAGGTAGACCGGGCTGTCGCCCAGAATGCCCTTGATCTTCTGCGCCACGGCAGCGGGGCCGGATTCGTAGACCTCGCGCGCGTCGATGATGTTGACGCCCAGCGTGTCCTCGTTGGTGGTGCGGATCCCCACCTGAACCGAGCGTTTCGGATCCACGATCCCCGACTTCACCGCCTTGTAGAACATGGTCCCGTGATCGACGCGGGACATGTCATCATCGGCCCAGGTATCGGTATGTGCATCGAATTGCAGCAGCGACATGGGCCCGAATTTCTCGGCATAGGCCTTCAGGATCGGGAAGCTGATATAGTGATCCCCACCCAGCGTGACCGAGGCAACATCGGCCGCCAGAATAGTGCGGATATGGTCGGTCAACGTGTCGGGAAAGGCCGGTATGTTGGCGTAGTCATAAGCCATGTCGCCGTAATCGATGATTGCCAGCTCGCTCAGCGCATCGAAGGGCCAGCCATAGGGCGCATCGGGCGATTGCAGCGCACTGGCCTCGCGGATCGCACGCGGGCCAAGGCGGGTGCCCGGGCGGTTGGTCACCGCCTGATCGAACGGCACGCCG
Source organism: Ruegeria sp. BHSA118 (assembly GCF_059613405.1). NCBI lineage: Bacteria > Pseudomonadati > Pseudomonadota > Alphaproteobacteria > Rhodobacterales > Roseobacteraceae > Ruegeria > Ruegeria sp. BHSA118. The sequence goes on along the minus strand of NZ_JBXWSM010000001.1, from coordinate 126,129 downwards.
GTCACGGCGATGTCGACGCCGGTCAGGTTCTTGGTATACAGCCGCCGCAGAAACGAGGTCGCCCCGCCAAAGGTGTTTTCATAGGACAGGCCTTTGAGGTCCGGGTTGGTGAATGCCTCATCCACCTGGTTTTTTGCGTCTTCCAGTGCCATTTCGTTACCCCATCAGCCCAACGGCTGCGCCTTTTCCACGATCCGCGCGAAGAACGATGCCCCCACCGGCGCGATATCATCATTGAAGTTGTATTTCGGATGATGCAGCCCGGCACCATCACCCTGCCCCAGGAACAGATAGGCCCCTGGTCGCGACTGAAGCATGTACGAAAAATCCTCGGCCCCCATGTCGCGCCCCATAGTGTCGATCACCCGTTCAGCCCCCGATACTTCGCGCGCGACGGCTGCGGCAAAGGCTGCCTTTTCAGCATCATTGATCGTCGCCGGGTATCCCACCTGATATTCAAGCCTTGCCTCGACACCGTAAGACGCGGCCTGCCCCTGAACGATCTGCTCCATCCGGTCCATCACCATTTTCTGCACCGAAGGATCGAATGTACGAACCGTGCCGTTCAGATAGGCGGTGTCCGGGATCACGTTGTTCACCGTTCCGGCGTGGATCTGAGTGACTGAAACAACAAGGTCTTCCACCGCATAGTGGTTGCGGCTGACAATGGTCTGAATCGCCTGCGCAATGCCGCAGGCCGCCATGACTGGGTCGCGGGTCTGATGCGGCATGGCACCATGGCCGCCGACGCCTTGGATATGAATATCGAACGTATCGACCGCCGCCATGATCGGCCCCGGCGTTGTATGGAACGTACCTTCCGGGTTTCCCGGGTCGTTGTGAATGCCATAGACCTCAGAGATATCGAACCGCTCCATGATGCCTTCTTCGACCATAACACTCGCGCCGCCACCTTCTTCCTCGGCGGGCTGAAAGATCAGCGCAACGCGGCCCGCGAAATTCCGTGTTTCGGCCAGATAGCGTGCTGCACCCAACAGCATCGTTGTATGCCCGTCATGACCGCAAGCATGCATCTTACCGTGGTTTTTCGAGGCGTATTCCACGCCCGTCTCCTCGGTAATCGGCAGAGCATCCATATCGGCACGCAGACCAATGGTCGGCCCCTCGCCCTGCCCGTTGATGATCGCGACCATGCCTGTTTTGGCGATCCCTTCGTGCAGCTCATCCACGCCGAACTCGCGCAGACGCTCGGCGACGAATGCAGCGGTCTCATGGCATTCGAATTCCAGTTCGGGGATGGTGTGAAGGTGCTGGCGCCACTTGGCCATATCGGCGGCGTAATCGGCAATTCGGTTGACGACGGGCATCTGGGGTGGACTCCTGATCCTGACTGCGGGATGGATGCATCTGACACCGGAACGAAAGGGTTCGCAATGGCCGATAATCCTCTGATCCATGACAGTGACGCAGGGATCGAACGCCTGCTGGAAATCATGCGCCGCCTGCGTGATCCGCAAACCGGCTGCCCTTGGGATATCGAACAGGATTTCGCCACCATCGCGCCCTATACGATCGAAGAGGCCTATGAGGTTGCCGACGCCATCGAGCGTGAAGCCTGGGACGAGCTGAAGGGAGAGCTGGGCGATCTGCTGTTCCAATCCGTCTTCCACGCGCAAATGGCTGAAGAGGCGGGATATTTCACCTTTCAGGACGTGGTCCGCACAATGTCCGACAAGATGGTGGCCCGGCATCCGCATGTCTTCGGTGACGAATCCCGCGACAAATCCGCCGAACAGCAGACCAAGGACTGGGAAGCCATCAAGGCCGCCGAACGTGCGGGCAAGGAACAGAAAGGTGCGCTGGACGGTGTGGCCGCCAACCTGCCAGCCCTGCTGCGGGCGCATAAGCTGCAAAAACGGGCCGCGCGCGTAGGGTTCGACTGGCCCGACGCCAGCCATGTGCTGGCCAAGATCACCGAAGAGGCCGCTGAGCTGGAAGAGGCGCGTGACAAGATGGACGCGGATGCGCTTGAGGATGAGTTCGGCGATCTGCTGTTCGTGATGGTCAATCTGGGCCGCCACCTGGGTATCGAACCTGAAGCCGCCCTGCGCCGCACCAATGCCAAGTTCACCCGTCGCTTTGAACAGGTCGAGACCCGGCTGGCCGAACGGGGAAAGACCCCCTCGCAAAGCGATCTGGCCGAGATGGATTCGCTGTGGAACGAGGTCAAAACCGAAGAGCATCGCGCCAACGGCAAACTCCCGCCGGTTGATATCATGGCCGCACCCAGAAACGGGTAGACAAGCCACCCGACACTTGCGAGTGTCCCACCTTCACGACCACCGGAGACGCCCATGCCCCCTCGCAAGATCATCATCGACACCGATCCCGGACAGGACGATGCCGTCGCCATCCTGCTGGCGCTGGCCAGCCCGGAGGACATCGAGGTTCTTGGCATCACGGCGGTCGCAGGCAACGTGCCCTTGGAATTGACCGCCAAGAACGCTCGGATCGTGTGCGAACTGGCGGGCCGAACCGACATACCTGTTTATGCGGGCTGCGACAGACCGTTGAACCGCGCGCTGGTCACGGCCGAGCATGTGCACGGCAAGACAGGTCTGGATGGCCCGGACCTGCCCGATCCGCAGATGCCGCTGACCGAGGGGCACGCGGTGGATTTCATCATCGACACCCTGCGCGCTGAAGAACCGGGCACGGTAACCCTTTGCCCGCTGGGGCCGCTTACAAATATCGCGACTGCATTCAGCAAGGCTCCGGACATTGTGGACCGGGTACAGGAAATCGTTCTGATGGGCGGAGCGTATTTCGAGGTCGGCAACATCACCCCAACGGCTGAATTCAACATTCACGTCGATCCAGAAGCTGCTGATATTGTTTTTAAATCCGGCAGACCCATCGTGGTCATGCCGCTGGATGTCACGCATAAGGCGCTGGTCACCAAACCCCGCAATGATGCGTTCCGTGCTGTGGGAAACAAAGTCGGAATCGCTGTCGCCGAGATGACCGATTTCTTTGAAAGGTTCGACAAGGAAAAATACGGCAGCGCGGGTGCGCCATTGCATGACCCTTGCGTGACCGCCTATCTGATCCGGCCCGAGCTGTTTTCAGGCCGCCACGTGAATGTCGAGATTGAAACCCAGTCCGAGCTGACCATGGGCATGACCGTCGCCGATTGGTGGGGCGTGACCGACCGCGCGCCCAATGCGCTGTTCATCGGGGAAATCGACGCCGACGGCTTCTTCAATCTCTTGACGGAAAGGCTGGCCAGATTATGAGCGCCGCCCTGCGCCTGGCGCGCCCCGAAGACCTGGATCGTCTGATGGCACTGGTCACCGCCTTCCATACCGAGGCCGGATTGACGCAAGACCCGGACCAGACCCGAAATGCTCTGACACCCCTGCTCGAGGGTATTCCCCATGGTTGTGTCTATCTGATCGGCCCCGGACGTGCGCCGTTGGGCTACATCATCCTGACCTTCGGCTGGTCCGTCGAATTTGGCGGCATGGACGGTTTCGTGGACGAGATCTATATCCGGCCCGCTGTTCGCGGTCGCGGCATTGCGACCGAAGTTCTGCTGGCTTTGCCCAAAGCATTGTCCGAAGCGGGGCTGACTGCCCTTCATCTGGAAGTCGACCGGAATAACGAGGCCGCACAGAAAATCTATCTGCGCACCGGGTTCAAACCACGCGACAGATATATGCTGATGAGCAAGTTGCTTTAACGAGACTCGCCGCGGAAGATATTGGCCGGGTTCATGTCCTGTACCGGGTCATTCGACGAAACCTCTTCTCCGGTTATCGGATACGTTCCCGGACCCGCGCAGGCGGACAATACTGTGATGGACGCAGTGACGATTATCAGAAGGAATTTGGATACAGACATCGTAGTCTCCTTTCTGCAATGAAGACAAACTACGGCATTCGGTGCGGACGTGATAAGTAACAAGTTCACACATAAGAATAAATAAGCCATATTTTAGTTATCAAACACCTGCACCGCAAACGAACATGCCCCTGAAAACTTTATCTTTTCCCAGGCACGCCATTGTCTTTCTCAAAAAGCGGCATCTCGAAAAAAAGCAGGTGATCGCGTGCGATTTCAGGAGTTTCGTAATAGGCGTCGCGCAGGTGAAAGCCCAAAGACAGGTATAACCGAGTCGCCGCTTCCAGGGGTTTGCCAGTGTCCATTCGAATATAGTCGAACCCAAGATCTCGGCACATTTCGATCAGCGAAAGCATGATGGCACAGCCTGCGCCGGTCCCCCTTGCAGCGTCGGTTACAAATACGCGTTTGATTTCAGCCACACCGGGCTCGTATGTGTGAAACATGCCGCAGCCGACCGGTTCCCCATGCAGCAATGCCAGTTTGATCCCACCGGTCGGCAGTGCGTGTTCCGCGTCAATGTTGTCCATTACACGGGCGTATTTTTCGCTTGGGTAGAAAGCCTGCACAATCTGGGCGGATCTTTCATCCAGTGCCAGCAGGAAATCCCTGTAATCCCAACACAAACGCCGAACCGCTTCAAACTGGTCCTGCGTTTCCGGTTCGATGATGTTCAGCACAATGCGACCCCCGGATAGAACCCAGGGGCCAGCCTAGCACCAAGCGCGTTATTTGCGAAGGATCGACGCGCCTGCGTATTCTGCAACCTCGCCCAGCGATTCCTCGATGCGGATCAACTGGTTGTATTTGGCCAACCGGTCCGACCGCGCCAGCGAGCCGGTTTTGATCTGACCGCAATTGGTCGCCACCGCCAGATCGGCGATGGTGGCATCCTCGGTCTCACCCGAACGGTGCGACATCACGTTTGTGTAACGCGCACGGTGCGCCATATCGACGGCGCGCAGGGTTTCGGTCAGCGATCCGATCTGGTTCACCTTGACCAGCATCGAGTTCGCGCAGCCGCGCTTGATGCCTTCAGCCAAGCGCGCAGGGTTGGTCACGAACAGGTCGTCGCCCACCAGCTGCACCTTGTCGCCGATGGCGTCAGTCAGGGCCTTCCAGCCGTCCCAGTCATCTTCGGACATGCCGTCTTCGATCGAGATGATTGGATAGTCATTGACCAGCGCCGCCAGATAGGCTGCGTTTTCCTCGGATGTCAGGGTGATCCCCTCGCCCGCCAGAACGTATTTACCGTCTTTGAAATACTCGGTCGCCGCGCAATCCAGGGCCAGATGGATTTCTTCGCCCGGCTTGTAGCCCGCCTTTTCGATGGATTTCAGGATGAAATCCAGCGCCTCGCGTGTGCTGGCAATGTTGGGGGCAAAACCGCCCTCGTCGCCCACACCGGTCGCCAGACCCGCGCCTGACAGTTCCTTTCTCAGCGTATGGAACACTTCGGACCCCATGCGCACCGCTTCGCGAATGTTCGCGGCGGCGGTCGGCATGATCATGAATTCCTGAATGTCGATCGGGTTGTCGGCATGTTCGCCACCATTGATGATGTTCATCATCGGAACCGGCAGAACCCGAGCCGAGGTGCCGCCCACATAGCGATAGAGCGGCTGGGTGGTGAAATCCGCCGCGGCCTTTGCCGTGGCCAGCGAGACGCCCAGAATCGCGTTTGCACCCAGACGGCCTTTGTTCTCGGTGCCGTCCAGCTCGATCATGGCCTGGTCAATGGCCACCTGCTCGGTCGCGTCAAAACCCACCAGTTCTTCGGCAATCTCGCCGTTCACGGCGGCGACGGCTTCCAGAACGCCCTTGCCCATATAGCGCGCCTTGTCGCCATCGCGCTTTTCTACCGCCTCATAGGCGCCGGTGGATGCACCCGACGGGACGGCGGCGCGGCCCATGGTGCCGTCTTCCAGAATCACGTCAACTTCGACTGTCGGATTGCCCCGGCTGTCCAGAATTTCGCGTGCGTGGATGTCGATGATGGTGCTCATGAAGCCTGTCCCTGTGACTGCGGTCGGTTGCACGCGTCATAGCAGCAACCGGCCAAAAGTAAACCGGTTCCGTTAACGCTAACACGCATATTCCCGGACATTTAGGGCTAACAGTCCGCTGTTTGCGCCAACAGGGTCAGGCGGGGGCCAATTCGCGCGCCAGACGCCGTTCGCGGACAAAAGTATAAAGGCCCGAGCCGATGATCAGGGTCGCCCCCGCCATTGTCAGCGCATCAGGGCGTTCACCGAACATCAGCATTCCTGCAAGGATCGAAAACACCAGACGCGTGTACCGGAACGGCATCAGGGCCGAGGCTTCGCCCACCCTCATCGCAGTGACAATGCCGTAATAGCCCAGAACGCCAAATCCGATCGCCCCCGCATAAGGGCCCGTTTGACCGGCTTGAACCGGCACGAAGGATGCCCCGGACATGACCATCAGAACCAGACCGGCCACAGCAACCGCAATATAGGCCTGCATCGCAACGACGGATGAGGGCACGCGCGGGTCCAGCTTGCGGGTGATCAGATCGCGCGCCGCAATTGCGACCACGGACAACACCACAAACAGGGATTCGGGCCGAAAACCTTCCATCCCCGGGCGGATGATCATCAGAACACCGACAAAGCCGACGCCGATCGCGCTCCAGCGACGCCAGCCGACCTGCTCTCCAAGGAACAGGGCCGCCCCCATGGTGACGACCAGCGGCATGGCCTGAAACACGGCCGCAACGGTGGACAGGTCGATCAGCGACAACGCCGTCACGAACGCCACTGCGCCAAAGCCTTCGGTCGCGGCGCGGATCAATGGCAGGGTTTTCCATGCCACGGGGTCAAGGATCCGCTTGCGGGTGACCACTGACATCGCGGCAAACACGAGCCCGCAAAACACGCCCAGAAACACCATGATCTGCCCTGTCGGCACAGAGCCGGACAGGAGCTTGATGAACATGTCCTCAAGTGCAAAGGCCGCCATCGACCCGATGAGCAGCAAGATGCCGTTTACGTTGTTCATGCGCGCGTCCGTTGGAAAGGGCACGTCAGGTGCCTGTACATGCACAACAACCGCAACCAACGGCATCTGGCAAGACAATTCCCGTCACGCCTGATGAATTAACGTGAGGCGATCAATCGCGTTTCGTGATGGGTCAGTCCTTTTCCAGCGGGACGCCGTACAGCTCCAACCGGTGCCCTTTCAGCTTGTACCCAAGCTTGGCGGCGATTCTTTCCTGTAAGGCTTCGATCTCGGGGTCGACGAATTCGATAACCTCTCCTGACTGCATGTCGATCAGGTGGTCGTGGTGATCGCGCTCGGCGTCCTCGTACCGGGCCCGTCCGTCGCCGAATTCAAGACGTTCCAGAATACCAGCCTCTTCGAACAGTTTGACCGTGCGATAGACCGTTGCAATGGAAATGCCTTTGTCCACAGCAGACGCCCGCGCATAGAGTTCCTCGACATCCGGGTGGTCGTCGCTCTGTTCCAGTACCTGCGCGATGACCCTTCTTTGACCGGTCATGCGCAGCCCCTTGGCTTCACAACGCCCAATGATCGTTTCCGACATGATGCCCCTCAGACTTGCTCGGATGTCTGTCTTAATATGTCTGCGCAGGTTTCGCTACAGGGATTTCACCTTTTGCGACCTTCTGATATCGCTCGCGTCAGATCGGCCCAGACCGGCAGGTGATCAGATGCGATATGCGCCGGCCGCGTGTCGTGAACACCGTGCGCCACGGCCTGTATTCCGCTGCCCAACGCGATCCGATCCAGCGCGCCCAGGGGCTGCGCGGCGGGAAAACTTGGCCTGGGGGGCAGAAACCGCATTTCGGGGGCCAGGTGATCCAGAACAGGCTGGCGTGACCATTCGTTGAAGTCACCGGCCCAAACTGTCGGCATCTGGTCCATGTCCCAGTCATTCCGCCGAATGTGCAAAATCTGCTGCCGCCGCGACGCTGGCAAAAGCCCCAGATGCATACCCATCACGCGCAATGGCCCGATATGGGTGTCGAACTCGACACGAACCGCCCCGCGCGGCTCCAGCCCCGGCAACTCGTGATGCCCTTTGCGGCGGACCGAGATACCTTCTCCGCGCCAGATCACCGCGTTGCCGTGCCAGCCCAGACTGCCCGCACCGCCCAGATCAACGATCTGCCACCCCGCCTCGTCCAACATGAAATGCGGCAGCGCGGCCGGGCGGGGTGGCAGGCGCTTGTCGGCCTCCTGCAACACCACGATATCCGCTTTCATGTTTTCGATGACCTGTAGAATACGTTGGGGCTGACGCCGGAAATCCAGCCCGACGCATTTCTGAATGTTGTAGCTTGCGATACGCAGCGTGGAGGAAGTTGGCATGAGGGTGTGACCAAGTGAATTGGCCCTAAAGTGCCATGCCTGACGTGAGGCGCAACCCCTCTGCTTAGTTTCCCGCTGCGACAATTCCGATACGGTACCCGCCGCCGGCAATCTGCCTGTTCTTTCGGCGATTGAAACCTGGCTGATTTCAAAGCAAAGGTTCCGCTTGATCCCCGGCCCTGCAACACTCTATCCCGATGCGGTGACGACAACGCATCGCAGCCAAAGCGGGGCCTGCATGAGCCTGAGCCAGACCCAACCCGACAACAGCACCCGGGCCAGTATCGTTTTGGTGACAGGCGGCGCGCTGTGGGGCCTTTATTGGCTTCCGGTGCGGTTTTTCTTGGATCAGGGCCTGACCGGCCCCTGGTCAGGGATCGCAATGTACTGCGCCGCCCTGATTGCGTTGATTCCCTTTGTCTGGCCCGACAGGCGCATGCTGGCCCGGCAATGGCGCGATCTGATGCTCAGCGGAATGTTCACAGGGGCTGCATTCAGCCTGTATTCGATCAGCCTTGTCTACACCGATGTCGTCCGCTCGATCCTGTTGTTCTATCTCACCCCGATCTGGGGCACGCTTCTGGGCGTCGTATTTCTGAAAGAACGACTGAGCCTGATGCGCCTTGCGGGCCTGATCTGCGGGCTTGGCGGGCTGTTTGTCGTGCTGGGAGGCGCCGGGTTCGTGCCATGGCCGCAGAACATGGGCGACTGGCTGGCGCTGGCGTCGGGCATTTGCTGGGCATTCGGCACACTGGGCCTTTACAAGGCTGGCAGCATGACCATCTCGGGTCAGGTCTTTGCCTTTGTGATTGGCGCGTTGTTGCTGTCGCTTGTCAGCCTGCTGATGCTTGGGGGCCAAACCCTGCCGAACATCACAGGCGAAGATTCGATCCGCATCGCGGGATATGCGTTGCTGTCGGCCTTTTATGTCCTGCCCATGATCTACATGACCATCTGGCCAGCAACAAAGCTGTCCCCCGCAAAGGTCGGCCTGCTGCTGATGAGCGAGGTTGTCGTTGGCATCGCTTCGGCCGCCGCCCTGTCAGGAGAACCATTTGGCCTGCGAGAGTTTCTGGGTGCCACCCTGATCGTCAGCGCCGCGGTGTTGGAAATCCTGCGGAAATAGACGCGGGCTGTGCGTCACGTCCCGCAGAATGTTGCATGGACCACCTCATTTTCGGCGGGAGGACGCTTCAGGTCTTCCGCATGCCCCTGATCCTCGTACGGCCGCGCCAGGACAGCGTTCAACCGGTTGAACGGCGCGTAATCACCCTGCACCGCCGCCTGGATCATCTGTTCGATCCGGTGATTGCGCGGAATGAATGCGGGGTTTGCGGCGGTCATCACCTCCAGTGGCGCCGCTTCGCATGCCAACCGTGCGCGCCAACCCTTTTCCCAGGTGTCAAACGCTGCCGGGTCAAGGAACTGATCCCGGGCCGTGCCACCGCCCAGCGCCCGGAAGGTATTGGTGAAATCCGCCTGCCCCCCGGCCATACGCTTCAGAAGGTCGGTGATCAGTTCCTGATCACCATCGTCTGCGGTTACCAGTCCGATCTTCGCCCGAAACCGGGACAACCAGTTCTGTTGCAGCAGATCAGGCATCGCGTGGACGATCTCGGTCGCCTCTTCCACGGCGGCCTCTTTGTCGTCCATCTGCTGGATCAACGCCGTTGCCAACTGCGCGAGGTTCCAAACCGCGATATCGGGCTGGTTCGAATAGGCATAACGACCCATCCGGTCGATCGAGCTGTAGACGGTGTTGGGGTGATACGTATCCATGAACGCACATGGGCCGTAGTCAATGGTCTCACCCGCGATCGAGCAGTTGTCGGTATTCATCACGCCATGGATGAACCCCACGCTCATCCACTGTGCAATCAATCCGGCCTGCGCATCGCGCACCGAACGCAACAGGCCCATCGGCCCGTCTGCCTTGGGATAATGCCGCGCAATGGCATAGTCCGTCAGGCGCTTCAGGCTGTCCATCTGCCCACGCGCTGCAAAAACCTGAAAAGTCCCCACCCGCAGATGACTGGATGCAACCCGGGTCAGAACCGCTCCGGGCATCGGACCTTCGCGAAAGACGGTCTCGCCGGTTTCCACGGCTGCCAAGGCACGTGTGGTCGGAATGCCCAGGGCATGCATTGCCTCGGAAACAACATATTCCCGCAGCACCGGCCCCAGCCAGGCCCGGCCATCGCCCCGGCGGGAAAACGGCGTAGGGCCCGAACCTTTCAGCTGGATGTCCCGGCGCACCCCGTCCGTTCCGACCGTCTCGCCCAGCAGCACAGCACGCCCGTCGCCCAGTTGCGGGTTGTACTGCCCGAACTGATGCCCGGAATAAAGCTGTGCGATGGGCTCGGCACCTTCGGGAATACTGTTTCCCGCAAAGGCTGCGGCCATGTCCCCGACGTCTCCGGGCGAAATCCGCAGCAACTTGGCCAGATCATCGTTGAACGCAATCATTCTTGGCGCGCGCACAGGAACCGGTGACTGCCGTGCAAAGAACGCATCCGGCAGACGGGCATAGGAGTTATCGAAGGGGATTTTCAGGGTCATGCCGTAAACATATCCCTCGGACGCATGAATACCATAGCGGATCACAACGGCCCGTGCATAATCGCACCCAAACACGAGGAACCACATGACCGCACAAGAGATTATCCACCGCCTGAACCTGCAACAACACCCCGAGGGCGGTTGGTATGCCGAGACTTGGCGCGCCGAAAACGAAGGTCGCCCCACTGGCACCTGCATCTACTTCCTGTTGCAGAAAGGCGAAAGCAGCCACTGGCACCGCGTCGATGCGACCGAGATCTGGCTGTACCATGCCGGCGCGCCGCTTGTCCTGTCGCTCAGCGCAACCGACCAAGGCCCCGCCACCGAACATGTGCTGACACCCGATCTTTCCGCTGGCGCACCACAATTGATCGTCCCACAAGGCCATTGGCAAGCCGCCCGCAGCACGGGCGATTACACGCTGGTCAGTTGCACGGTCTCGCCCGGTTTCCAGTTCGAAGGGTTCGAACTTGCTGCACCGGGCTTTGATATCCCAAAGGCGTAAACCGACGCACAACAATCTCGGAAAAGGTCAGTTTACAGACGGTTGCCCATTGATCATTCTGTACACGCAGCCACAGGCGACGGAGTAACGAGTGAGTATGAAGCAGGTCCTGCTGACTGTCTTGTTCTTGTGTCAAAGCGCAGCATTCGCCAGCGCAGAGCCCGCTTGCGCCGAGGCCCGTCTTTCCTCCGATCTGACTGCGCCAGAACTGACCTGGGAAGAAACGGCCCAGGATGCTGACCCGATCGTGACAGTCGAACCTGCGGTGCTGGTTTCCAGGCGTCCTGCCCTGCGGCCCTGCAAGTTTCGGCAATTCGAAGTGGGCCGTGAACAAATGCAGGCGCGGGGCGCCGTGTGCGGCGACTGGACCATTCTGGGTGAAACGCGCAAGCCCGTCGCGGGAAAGGCCCGCGGATGCAGGATCACGAACCCGGTTCGGGTTTACAAAATCTCTGATATCGCTCTCAGCCAATTTTCGTTGATGGATTGCCAGACAGCGGTCACGCTGAAAACGTGGATCGAAAACACGGCCAAGCCAGCCTTTGCCGATATGGGCGGCGGGCTGAAGGGGATGCGGATCGTTGGCCACTATGCCTGCAAGACCCAGAACAACCAGCCGCGTTCTCGCATCTCGGAACATGCGCGCGGAAAGGCGATCGACATATCGACCTTCGTTCTACAAGACGGAACACAGATCACGGTCCGGGACGGGTGGAACAACGCGCAAAGTGCTGTTTTGCGAGAGTTGCACGATGGTGCCTGCGGCATATTCGGAACCGTGCTTGGCCCCGACGCCGACCGCTATCACGTCGGACATTTCCATTTTGACACAGCCCGCCGCAAGGGCGCTTCGGTGTGTCGATGAACCATCGGGTTACGCCCCTATTTGTCGCTTCGGCTTTTGATCAACAAATTGATCAGCGGCACCAGCAGCGTCGCTGCCGATCCCAAAGGGTTCGATCCAATGCTCTTGACCGCCTGCACGACCTCTTTGGCTTCTGCAGTCATCTCCTCCAATTCGTCTTCAATATCCGCTATGGCCATATCGCGCACCTCGACGGCCGGGGCGACTTCGTCGTCGATATTTCGGCGTCTTGCAATCAGCACCATAAGCCCGGCGAAAACGAGGTTTCCAAAGGCCAACAACGCCGCCGCCCAAGCTGGTGACATCGAGCTTTGAAGCGCCAGGAACAAGGAGACATTCAAAAGCACCACCGCCGACAATGCCGCGATGCCCGCGATGCCCATCAGTATGGTCTGTTGCTGAACCACCCCAAGACGGCGGCATGCGATCAAACGTTCGGTCCGATAGATCGTAACCAGGTTCTTGCTCAGTCTGCTCATAACCCGCCTCCTAGCCCTGCGCGCGCCCGACGACGTACCCAAGCGAAAACGCAATCAGCAACGCCGTGATCGGATAGTCTTTCTGAAGCCGACCGAACTCCTCGACAACGTCATGTCCCAAGGACTGAACCTGGCTCAGGTCGATCCCGTGGTCTTCCAGCAGCTGCCGGATTTCATCCGACGATTTGGTGCCCTCAGGCGGATCTTCGGAACCCGCTTCCTTTTCGGCCTGCGCCTCCAACGTCGCATTCCGCTTTCGCAACTTCTCCAACTCGGCCTCAAGCTCTGCCTTGGTCGCCATACTGCCATGCCCCTGATCCATCGGTCCGGGCAATCGTCGCACAAAGAGTTGTTTTTTTGAACTGTTTTCCGGATCGCGTTATCCGACCGGGTCCATCGACACCGTACTGACGACCCCGCCACCGACAAGCGCCTTTACGCCGGTGGTTCCGGGGCAAGAGGTCGGCAATCCCCGCGCGACGCGCACCGCCAGATAGGCAAACGCCTGCGCCTCAAGCATGTCGCCGTCCAGCCCCACCGCCTCAACCGGTTCGACCGGGCAATCCAGCGACACGCGCAACATCTCCATCAGCACCGGGTTGCGTCTGCCGCCCCCGGTGACCAACACACAGGACGGAGGGTTCGGACAGTGCTCCATCCCCTGCACCACTGCTGCGGCACACATACCGGTCAGAGTCGCCACCGCGTCAGCGTCATTGAGTTCCTTGACCAAACCGATCATTTCCGAAAAATCGTTCCGGTCCAGGGATTTCGGCGGCATGCGGGAAAAATACGGCTCGGCCAGAAACAGCTCCAGCGCGCCCATTTCCACCGTTCCATCGCGCGCAAGCGCCCCGTCACGGTCCATCGGAAGCCCCAGCCGGGCCTGCATCAGATCATCGACCGGCGCATTGGCCGGGCCTGTATCAAAGGCCAGCAACGCACCGGGCGCTTCGGGGCCTTCGAACGCCGGGTCCACATAGGTCAGGTTGCCGACCCCGCCCAAGTTCAGGAAACACAGCGGCCGGTCCGCACCGAACCATTTGGCACAGGCGAAATGAAAGAAAGGCGCAAGCGGAGCCCCCTCGCCCCCCATCGCCACATCGTCGCTGCGGAAATCCCAGACCACCGGGCGCCCGAGGGCCTGCGCCAGCCCCAGCCCGTCGCCGACCTGCAAGGTCCCGCGCCCGCGCGGCTCATGCGCCAGCGTCTGTCCGTGAAAGCCGATCAGATCCACATCCTCGAACTCAGACAGTGCTTCGGCATGGGCGATTGTCACCATCTCTGCCGCCGCATCGGCCTGAGGTCCGTGCCACTGGCCCAGCGCCGCGCGCAACACATCGCGTTCCGCATCCGAATACGCGCGGTATCCGCTTTCCCCAAACCCGTAAATCGAATGCCCGTCGGTTTCCACCACCGCGGCGTCAACCCCGTCCATCGATGTGCCGGACATTGCGCCCAAAGCCCGGAGCTTTCCGTGTTTCGCGATGGTCTGGCCCAAGCCTGCCTCCTGAATTGGCTGTGTTTTTCGCCGCCTCCGGGTACGGGATTTCACCTTTGGGTTGCAGCCCGGTCAACGTGCCTTCTGTTGGGGCGCAAAGGCAAGCGTTCCGGACCGGCCCGGCAATTTTTTTCTCAGCGCGCGTGTCTGGATCGACACCCTCGACCACACCCCGCCCCCGAGGTGAAAAGGTGGCTTTTCCTCCCACGCGCTGCCGCCTATACAGTGCCCCGCAACATTAACCCAAAGGGCACGATATGACCTACCACCCCAAATCGGATTTCATCGCCACGATGATCGAGCGCGGCTTTCTCGCCGACTGCACCGATTATCAGGGCCTTGACGACGCGCTGATCAGTGGGGTGCAAACAGCGTATATCGGCTATGACGCCACGGCGCAGTCGCTGCATGTGGGTCATTTGATGAACATCATGGTACTGCGCTGGCTGCAAAAGACCGGCCACAAACCGATCACGCTGATGGGCGGTGGTACCACCAAGGTGGGTGATCCTTCGTTCCGATCGGATGAACGCCCCCTGCTGGGCCCTGAACAAATCGACGCCAATATTGCGGGCATGAAGCAGGTCTTCGCCAAGTACCTGTCCTATGACGACAGCGAGACCGGCGCGCTGATGCTGAACAATGCCGAATGGCTGGACAGCCTGAACTACCTCGATTTCCTGCGCGATATCGGGCGGCATTTCTCGGTCAACCGGATGCTGTCATTTGAGTCCGTGAAATCTCGGCTGGATCGCGAGCAATCGCTGAGCTTCCTCGAGTTCAACTACATGATCCTGCAGGCCTATGACTTCCTCGAGCTGAACCGCCGCTATGGCTGCGTTCTGCAGATGGGTGGTTCAGACCAGTGGGGCAATATCGTCAACGGGATCGACCTGACCCGCCGCGTGCTGGATCACGAGATCTATGGCCTGACCACCCCCCTGCTGACCACCAGCGATGGCCGCAAGATGGGCAAGTCGCAAGGCGGCGCGGTCTGGCTGAACGGCGACATGCTGAGCGCCTACGAGTTCTGGCAGTTCTGGCGCAACACCACAGACGCAGATGTTGGCCGGTTCTTGAAAATCTTCACGGAACTGCCGGTCGAAGAGTGCGACCGTCTTGCAGCGCTTGAGGGTTCAGAGATCAACGAGGCTAAGATCCGTCTTGCCAATGAGGTAACCACCCTGCTGCACGGGGCCGAAGCGGCGGCAAATGCCGAGGCCACTGCACGCGAGGTCTTTGAAAAGGGCGGAGTTGGGGACGATTTGCCATCGTTTATACTCGAAACGAGTTCATTGAAACTTATGCCCGGAGTCGCATTGGGCAAAGGTAACGAAGAAATGTACTGCTCTGCCGCCACCCTATTTGTTGAAGCCAAGCTCGCTAAGTCCGGAAAGGACGCTAAACGCTTGATCTCAGAAAAGGGCGCTCTGGTAAATGATGTTGCAGTAAACACAGACTTCCCGTTTGTCTCCGTGTCAGAGTTGAAGAAACCTACAAAACTGAGCGCAGGCAAAAAGCGCCACGCGCTGGTTCAACTGAGCTGACCTGGCAAGGCTGAAAGACACGAAATCGAAACGGCCACCCAAACGGGTGGCCGCTTTTCATTCGGTAAGCCGTGCTTATCTGCGTTCTTTTCCGCCGCCACGACCGGGCCGGTCGCCACTTTCGTCATTGTTGGCGTTATGACCGCGGCCCGGGCTGCTGCCTTCACCGCCATTGCCATGGCCGTTGTTGCCCTTGCCACCACCTTTACCCTTGCCGCCTTTACCTTCGCCTTTGCCTTCACCGCCGCCGCCGGGTTCACCGCCGCCGCCGGATTCACCATCGCCACCGGACTCACCACCGCCGGACTCACCACCACCGCCAGTTTCACCGCCGCCAGTTTCACCGCCGCCACCGGTTTCACCTCCACCGCCAGTTTCACTACCGCCACCGGTTTCACCACCGCCACCGGACTCGCCGCCGCCGGACTCGCCACCACCGGATTCTCCTCCACCGCCGGATTCGCTTCCGCCACCGCCGGACTGGCCGCCACCATTGTTTTCGCTTTCTTCAGACGCGCCGCTGGGGCCACTTTCACCGCCTCCGACAGCTCCACCAGCATCGGCGAATCCAGACCCACCGGGTTCAGAGCCGCGGCTTTCACCCCGATTTTCCGCCGAACCAGACAGGCTTGCCGTCGGCAAATCCGTCAGCAACGCCGCCAGCCCCGGGCATTGCGCCCCGGTTACAGTCAAAGTTGTTTCAAAGTCGGCCCGCTTTTGAAGCCTGTCCAGAAAACTCGGGGTTATCTGCACACAATCGCACAACCCGGCATAGTCCCCCGCGTTGGCAAGAGTCCGAGCCGTCTTCCAGTTGCAGGTTTCCGGTGCAGCAGCAGCATCGCCAACCATCACCAATCCAATAACAGGTACAGCGATAACTGCACCCAGTATGTGTTTCGTACTTTTTACCATAACAGATCCTCCTGGCGGAAAAACACACAAAGGCTCTGAGTTCTTCGCTCACGAACAGGCGCGTTTTCGTGAAGTTGGCATTAAGTAATGTTGAGGAACGGCCAGAACATTGGGGCCAGGGACATGGCCCGCCAACCAGAAACCTGCTTTCTCAAATATGTGGACACTGGCCCCACAATGCAGTTATTGAACAAGTGTTCATATCCTTGGGAGGAGTTCACCATGCACCTGTCCACCACTGCCGCCCTCATCACCGGAGGCGCATCCGGTCTGGGCGAAGCCACGGCACGCCACTTCGCCTCGGAAGGCGCGCAGGTCACCATTCTGGATCGTGACGCAGATCGTGGCGCACAGGTCGCCGACGAGATTGGCGGGCATTTCGCGCAAACGGATGTAACCGACGAAGAGTCGGTGGCCGCGGCCGTGCGCCACGGCATGGATAAGATGGGCAAGATCACTGCCACGGTGAATTGCGCAGGTATCGCCTATGGTATCAAGACTGTCGGCAAGGATGGCCCTCACCCTCTGGATGCTTTCCAGCGTACGATCGACATCAATCTGGTTGGCACCTTCAACGTGTCCCGGCTGGCCGCTGCCGAAATGGCAAAGAATGAACCCGAACCGGATGGCGTCCGCGGGGTGATCATAAACACCGCCTCGATCGCTGCGTTTGACGGGCAAAAGGGTCAGGCGGCCTATGCGGCCTCGAAGGGCGGCGTCGTGGGCATGACGCTGCCGATGGCCCGCGACCTGGCCTCGACCGGCATTCGTGTCATGACCATAGCGCCGGGCATTTTCATGACCCCGATGCTGGCGGGCCTGCCCGAAGAGGTGCAACAACAGCTTGCCGCCGATGTCCCGAACCCTGCCCGCCTTGGCGATCCGCATGAATACGGACGACTGGCCGGCTTCATCGTCGAGATGGGCTATCTGAACGGTGAGGTCATCCGCATCGACGGAGCCCTGCGTATGCGCTAAACCGGGGCTCATGACCGAGCGGCAGAAAATGGAAGCGGGTGAGTGGTATTGCTGCCTTGACCCGGAACTGGATGCGCTTCGCGCCGAAGCGCGTCGGGCCGTTCATGCCCATAACACATGCCCGCCGGATGCCCGTGGGGCCATCGCGCCGGAACTGGCTGCGCTTTTTGCGGGAGTTGGACGGGATTGCTTTCTCGAGGCTCCGTTTCACTGTGCCTACGGAATAAACCTGTCGTTGGGAGACCGCGTGTTTTTCAACGCAGGCTGTGTCGTGCTCGACACCGCGCCGGTGACGATTGGAAACGACACGATGCTTGGACCTGCGGTGCAGATCTATTGTGCCGAACACGCGAAAGATCCTGCCTTGCGCGCTCGGGGCCTCGAAGTCGCCCACCCTGTCAGGATCGGAGACAACGTCTGGATCGGCGGGGCCGCGATCATCATGCCGGGGGTTACAATCGGCGACCATGCCATCATCGGAGCGGGCAGCGTGGTGACAAAAGACGTTCCCGCCGGCGAGACCGTGGTTGGAAACCCTGCCCGGCCTATACGCGCCCATCGATAACCCTGATCTTCCGCCTATCCGCCTGGGCTTTGATCACGGGGCGCAGCGCCTGGTTTTTTTGGTCAGGCAGCGCGGGGTCATCGCGCCCCTAAGAGGGGGGCACCCGGGCAAGGTGGATTTTGACCGCACCGAGGTCAAAGGAGTCATCGCCTACACCGAAGAAGAATGCATCCCAAAAAACGCGCATTTGGTCGCGACACATCCCGGTGTTTTTGCCTTCCATGCAATTTGGAACAGCCGCGAACCCTCGCAGACGCATTTGAACGCGCTTCGTCTCGCCATTTGAACAAAAACAATCGACGGAGTCGCAACCGAATCAAGCTGAACGAAATGGCGCGGATCGGCTGGCCCGGTCCCCGGCAAAACCGAAGCAGCAGGCGAAACTCGGTTTTCAGCAACTTTTAAACGCCGCCTGATAAGGCGCGCGCAGTTTGCGTCTACTCAGCCTGGGCCTTCTCTTCCAGTGTCAGCCATTCTTCTTCGGCCGCCGACAACTTGTCTTGCCGTTCGACAAGCGCCTGGGTCGCTTTCTGGAACTTGACCGGCTCGCGGGTAAACAGCTCGGGGTCGGACATCAGTTCTTCGAGCTTTGCAATCTCGGCCTCCAGCCGTTCAATCTCTGCCGGCAGCTTTTCCAACCGGTGCTTCTCGGAAAAGGACAATCCCGACCTGGCTTTTGCTTCCTGCTTCACCTTCGGCTTGGAAGACTTTGTTTTGCTGTCTTTTTTCTCGGAAACCTTGCCCCGCTGCGCAATATAGTCGGACCAGCCGCCGGCATAGACCGTCGCCCGCCCGTTGCCTTCCATCGCGATGGTTGTCGTTGCAACGCGGTCCAGAAAATCGCGGTCGTGGCTGACCAGCAGAACCGTTCCATCGTAGTCGTCCAGCAGCTCCTGCAACAGATCCAGCGTTTCGACATCCAGATCGTTTGTCGGTTCGTCCAGCACCAGAAGATTGGAAGATTTCGCCATCAATTTGGCCAGCAGCAACCGTGCCTTTTCCCCACCCGACAAGGATTTGACAGCCGCCCTTGCCTGCCGCTCGTCAAACAGGAATTCCTTGAGATAGCCCACGACATGTTTGGGCTGCCCACCAACCATCACCTGATCGGCCTTGCCGGAAACCCGCATATCCGGGTCGCCGGTCAGGCTGTCCCACAAGCTCATCTCAGGGTCCAGTTGCGCGCGGGTCTGATCGAACACCGCGACCTCAAGATTGGTACCCAGAGACACCGAGCCTTCGTCCGGCTCCACCTGCCCCAATAGCATCTTCAGCAAAGTCGTCTTGCCGACCCCGTTCGGCCCGACAAAGGCCACACGATCACCGCGCTGCACCAGCAGATCAAAATTCCGAACGATCTGCTTGTCGCCGAACCCTTTGGCCAGCCCTTTGGCCTCGATCACCTTGCGGCCCGATTTTGGTCCGGCCTCCAGCGTCATCGCAGCGGAACCCTGACGCTTGATCTGTGCCGCCTTTTCGGCGCGCAGCGCCTGTAGGGCCCGCACCCGGCCCTGATTGCGTTTACGCCGCGCGCTGATACCTTCAACCGCCCATTTGGCCTCGGACTTGATCAGACGGTTCAGCTTGTGGCGCTGCTGGTCTTCTTCTTCCCAGATCTTGTCCCGCCAGGCTTCGAACGCGTCAAATCCTTGCTCCTGCCGTCGGACAGTGCCCCGATCAATCCACAAAGTCGCCCGCGTCAGTGCCCGCAAAAAGGCCCGGTCGTGCGAGATCAGCACAAACGCCGCTCGTGTCGACCCAAGCTCGCGCTCCAGCCACGCGATGGCTTCGATATCCAGATGGTTGGTGGGTTCGTCCAGCAGCATCAGGTCCGGTGCCTCGGCCATCAGCTTGGCCAATGCCGCCCGCCGCCGCTCACCACCCGAAGCAGTCTCAACCGGGCGCGCAGGATCGAATTTCAGCCCCGCACCCGCCCGTTCAACCTTGTAAAGCTCCCCCGGCTCCAACCCGCTCGACGCATAGTCGCCCAGGGTGGCAAAGCCCTCCATTGTCGGGTCCTGCTCCATATAGCCCACGGATTTTCCGGGCGGCACGACAATTTCACCGCGGTCAGCCTCGACCAGACCGGCCATCACTTTCATCAGCGTGGATTTGCCCGATCCGTTGCGCCCAACCAGCGCCACGCGGTCACCGGGCTGTACCACCAGATCCAGTTCGGAAAACACCGGGTCGCCCCCGAAAGTCAGGGATATGCCGGACATCTGCAACAAAGGAATTCTCGCCATGCCCGCCAGCTAAACCGCCGGCCACACTGCGTCAACGCCCTGTCTTCACCTTTTCGGAAATACTCACCTTAAACGGCCAATGCCCGCAACAGGCGTCTTCGGGCCGGAGGAATCGCCCCGATTTCAAGCCCGGTAAAGACATGCAACGTATTCATGTGGCGATCCACTACCGCGTGATCACTCACCCACCCCCCCATCAACAGATAGGTTCGCAACAGGGGAGGCATGCGCGACATTGCCTTTTTCGCATCCGGCCGGCGCCGCAGACGTGCGGCAAAGCGGAACACGTCCGGAGCCTTGACCCGTGGCAACCACCGTTTCGGGGCCAGGTGGCGATGTTTGAGCATTGCAAAGGCATCAAGGTATTGCCCGGTTTCGGTCCCGGCAAAGGACGAACATCCAAACAGCATCTCGACATTGTGTTGATCGACATAGGACGTCATTGCCCCCCAGGCGACACGCAGAATGTCGGGATCGGTCAGACCCGGATGAACGCAAAACCTGCCCATCTCGACCATGCGGCCACTGAACCCTGCCAACGAGCTCAGGTCGTAGAACTGCGCAGAATAACTGCGTCCGATTTCACCGCCATGATCCATTGTCAGCATCCGAAAGCAGCAGACCAGCCGCCCGGCGGATCGCAAATCTTCAACCAGGACATGGCTGCATTGCGCGTCAAAAACGTCAACGTCCGGTTGCCCGGTGCCGAATGCCAAAGTCCGCAGGCGTTGTGCGGCCCTGATATCCTCGGCCGATTCCGCCTTACGGGCGTGATAGCGCCCCTTGCTCAACATAACTGCCGCCGCCATGGTCGCGTCCTCCACCGGTGCCGACCCCCGGGTGTCGGCACGACACGGTTAGCACAAGACATGTGACTGCCTTGTGACCATCGCAAGGTTCCGGCGCGATCAGTTGGCGCCAGGAATATTGGCCGGGTTGAAGTTGCCGATATTGCCCAACAGCTGCCGCAGGAAGCCTTTGTCCTGAACGTTGGAGTCGGTCACACGGCGTTCCAGCGGTATCACGATGCCGTCTTCCAGGCCA
Source organism: Ruegeria sp. BHSA118 (assembly GCF_059613405.1). NCBI lineage: Bacteria > Pseudomonadati > Pseudomonadota > Alphaproteobacteria > Rhodobacterales > Roseobacteraceae > Ruegeria > Ruegeria sp. BHSA118. Next base: position 104,708 of record NZ_JBXWSM010000001.1, on the reverse strand, counting down.
AAACGCTCGATGTTTCTGACCACTCCACGCTGATCAAAGCTGATGGCAACCAGTTCGCGCGCCACCACTTCGGGCCGTTTCGGGCCGTAATGGCGGACCCGCGAGCGGACATAGTAATAGCCCGTATCCCGTACAACCCCGGACGCACCCGGTGCGCCGATGGCTTCTTCAACGCTGTCACGCGTATCCACGCCCACTTTGATTTCGGCCAGTTCCTCGGCCGGGGGCACATAGCCGTGATTCTTGTAGATCGGCGTACAGGCCCCGGCCGCAGCCAGACAGGCAACAAACACAAGCGATTTCGTCGCTGGTTTCAACCGGTTCACTACCTTCAACATGCACACCCTCTTGCCTTGGCCTCTTGCGGCTTCTATCCGATTACAGAAACCGCTGCCACGGTTCAACACATAGAAAGGCTCACGAATGGGCAACGTTACATCATTTCGGGTGGCTGACCTGCCCCAGAACGCCCCGACACCCTTTGAACTGCGCCCCGCAAGCGCCGAATTGGATGATATCAGGCAGGATCTGGGGCTGCTGGGGCTGCGCAAACTCAGCTTTTCCGGCGAGCTTCGCGCACAAGGCAAACGTGACTGGGTTCTCAACGGCAAACTCGGTGCAACCGTGATCCAACCCTGTGTCGTGACGCTCGAGCCGGTCACGTCCCGGATCGACATTCCCGTGCATCGCACCTTTCTGGCCGATTGGACCGACCCGGATGAACCCGAGTTCGAAATTCCCCAGGATGACGAATCCGAGCCTTTGGGCCCGGAAATCGACCCCGCATTGGTGATGATCGAGGCGCTGTCGCTTGCCCTGCCGCAATATCCCCGCAAGGAGGGGGCGGAACTGGGTCAGGCAGACTATACCGAACCCGGAAAACAGGCGATGACCGACGAAGACGCCAAACCTTTCGCCGGATTGGCAGGATTGCGCGATGTGCTAAAAAAAGACGAGTGACAGAGCGCAGATTTCCTGTCATAGCAGGCGGTCAGAAAAATCGCTTGAACATACCGAGAATCGCAGTATTTTCGCGCGCTCATTGGATTTTGGGTTGGACATTGCGGGGCCTGTCGCCTAAACGCGCGCCAAACCACGATAAACGAACTACGAAACCCGGGTCGGCAGCGAATCTGCGACCCCCAGTCAGACAAAGGTTGAGACCATGGCCGTCCAACAGAACAAAGTTTCCAAGTCGCGTCGCAACAACCGCCGCGCACACGACGCTCTGGTTGCTGCAAACCCGAACGAATGCCCGAACTGCGGCGAGCTGAAGCGCCCGCACCACGTTTGCGCATCCTGCGGCCACTATGATGATCGCGAAGTCGTCGTTCAGGCCGATGAAATCGATCTGGACGAAGACGCAGCCTAAGCCTGATCGAGCGCAGACCAAGGCATGATTGAACAGCCCACGCACGCCGGACGGATAACCATCTCGGTCGACGCTATGGGTGGGGACGCAGGTCCCTCTGTCGTTGTTGCCGGTCTTGCGAAATCGGCCGACAAGAACCCGAACATCAGGTTCTTGCTGCACGGGCCCGAACAGGTATTGCGCAAACTTGTCGCCAAACGGCGTGTCCTTGAGGGGCGCGTCGTTTTTCGTGATTGCTCGGGCGTGGTCACGATGAAAGACAAGCCCAGTCAGGTTGTGCGCAACGGCAAAGAGACCTCGATGTGGTCCACGCTGGAAGCGGTACGCCAGGGCGAAGCCCATGGCGCGGTGTCCTGCGGCAATACCGGTGCGCTGATGGCCCTGTCGATGATGCGCCTGCGCAAACTGCCGGGCGTAAACCGGCCGGCCATCGCGATACTGTGGCCCTCGCGCAACCCTCAAGGGTTCAACGTGATGCTGGATGTCGGCGCGGATGTGCGCGCCGACGCCAAGGATTTGCTGCAATACGCCCTGATGGGCGCCTCTTACGCGCGCAACGGTTTGGCCCTGAGCCACCCTCGAATCGGGCTTCTGAATGTCGGCACCGAAGAACACAAGGGGCGCGCCGAACTGAAAGAGGCGCACGCGATGATTGCGGAATTCGCAGAACAGGCGAATTTTAATTTCGTGGGTTTCGTCGAAGGCAGCGACATCCCGGGTGACAAGGCGGATGTCATTGTAACCGATGGCTTTACCGGCAACGTCGCGATCAAGACCGGCGAAGGCACGGCAAGCCTGATCGGTGACCTGCTGCGGCAGGCGTTCAAATACTCCCCGCTATCCCGACTGGCCTCGATTCTGGCTATCACATCGCTAAACCGTTTGAAGAAACGGATCGACCCGCGACGCGTGAATGGTGGCGTGTTTCTGGGGCTGAACGGCACCGTGGTGAAATCCCATGGCGGCGCTGACGCAACAGGCGTGTCAGCCGCGATCAAACTGGCCTTCACCCTGGCGCAGTCCGGCTTTTCCGAAAAATTGGCTGCGCGGGTTGCATCCACTGCCCAGCTTGCACAAGATGCCGCGCAATCAGCGCCGCAAACAGATAAATAACAAAAAAGGCAGTACCGGAAAATGGCAGGCCGTTCAGTTGTAGTAGGTGTCGGGCATTATTTGCCTGAACGCGTTGTTCCCAATTCCGAGTTTGAAAAAACCCTGGACACGACCGACGAATGGATAAAGACCCGCTCGGGGATCGAACGCCGCCATTTTGCCGCCGAGGACGAGACGACATCCGATCTGGCCACCAATGCCGCCCAGGCCGCGCTGGCCGACGCAGGCCTGACGGCGGATGATATTGACGCAATCGTACTGGCAACTTCAACGGCGGATCTGACCTTTCCTTCGGCCGCCACCATGGTTCAGGCACGGCTGGGCATGACCAAGGGTTTTGCCTTTGACGTGCAGGCTGTTTGCGCCGGATTCGTTTTTGCACTTTGCAACGCAAATGCGCTGATTGTTTCCGCTCAGGCCAAACGGGTGCTGGTGATCGGGGCCGAGACTTTCTCGCGGATCATGGACTGGACCGATCGATCCACCTGCGTTCTTTTCGGCGATGGCGCCGGTGCAGTTGTGCTGGAGGCCCGAGAGGGCACAGGCACCGCCGAGGACCGCGGTATTCTGGCAACCGACCTGAATTCGGACGGGCGCTACAAAGACCTGCTCTATGTCGATGGCGGCGTTTCGACCCAATCCACCGGGCATCTGCGCATGCAGGGCAATCAGGTTTTCCGTCATGCCGTTGAAAAGCTTACGAAAACAGCGGAAACAGCGTTGGAACGAGCGGGGCTGAGCAGCTCGGACGTGGATTGGATCGTGCCGCATCAGGCCAACATCCGCATCATTCAGGGCACGGCCAAGAAAATGAACCTGCCGATGGAAAACGTGGTTGTGACCGTTCAGGATCACGGAAACACGTCGGCCGCATCTATCCCATTGGCACTGTCCGTGGGAAAGCAGCGCGGACAGATCAAGCCGGGTGATCTGATCGTGACCGAAGCCATTGGTGGCGGTCTGGCCTGGGGCGCAGTGGTTCTGCGCTGGTAACCGGCGCAAACCGGCTTACACAGCCGCCCGCAATTCATTGATATTGACAGCGAATTTGCCATACCCATATGCTTCAACAGCAATAGGGGAAATAGCATGGGCGACAAAACACTGACTCGAATGGACCTGAGCGAAGCCGTCTTTCGTGAGGTAGGTCTGTCACGAAACGAAAGTGCGCAGCTGGTTGAAAGCGTTCTGAACCACATGTCCGACGCCTTGGTGCGTGGCGAGCAGGTGAAGATCTCGTCTTTCGGTACATTCAGTGTTCGCGACAAGACCGCCCGTGTTGGTCGCAACCCCAAAACCGGCGAAGAAGTTCCGATTCAGCCGCGCCGTGTGCTGACTTTCCGCCCGTCGCATCTGATGAAAGATCGCGTCGCAGCCGGGAACCGCAAGTAAGTTCAGGACGTCCAGATTATGAGTAAGTCCCCCGATGCCTTTCGCACCATAAGCGAAGTTGCGGACTGGCTCGGTGTTCAGGCTCATGTGCTGCGATTCTGGGAAAGCCGGTTCACACAGGTAAAGCCCGTCAAACGTGCAGGTGGACGCAGGTATTATCGCCCGAATGACATGCGTCTGTTGGGCGGGATCAAGAAACTGCTCCACGAAGACGGAATCACGATCAAAGGTGTCCAGCGTATCCTGCGCGAACAAGGCGTCGCACATGTTGCGGCGCTGTCCCCTTCCCTGGACGACCCCGGCCCAGCCCCGATTGCGCCCGTTCAGGACACCGTGGTGCCGTTCGAACCGAAGCCTGCCCCCGCCACGGAACAGATTCGCATGGATCTGCGCGAACCGATCCAGCCAACCGGTAAGGACGATGCGCAGACAAACGCACGCGCCTCTGACGCGTCACAGCCGGAGCCAGAACCCGAACTGGATGCCGCGCCCCTGATGGGTGGAATCGCGTCGCTTGCGTGGAATCAGACAGATTTTGATGACGACCTGCTGCGGCGCATCGCTCCGATTGCAGAAGATCTGCGCCGCTGGCTGGACCGGGTCGAAACACAGGCGACGGGTTAGGACAAAAGGCATTGATTTCCTCTTGCCCCCGCCGGGAAAATCTTTATGAACACCCCAACGTCGGGCTATGGCGCAGCCTGGTAGCGCGTCCGTCTGGGGGACGGAAGGTCGCAGGTTCGAGTCCTGCTAGCCCGACCAAATCACACCGACGTTTATGGCATACAGGCCAGATCCCGCTCTGGCACCAGAGGGGATCGAGATGACAGGTGTTTGCCCGAACCAACAGCTAGAGGCGATGATCGCGTGCGGTGAGATCACCGCCGACCCAGAGGTTCTGCCTGCCCAGATTCAACCTGCCAGCCTTGATTTGCGACTGGGAACAGTGGCTTACCGTGTACGCGCCTCGTTTCTTGCGGGCGAAGGCTGGACTGTCACGGATCGCTTGACTGAATTTGAGATGCACCGCATCGACATCTCGGATGGCGCGGTTCTGGAAAAGGGCTGCGTCTATCTGGTGCCCCTGATGGAATCGCTCGCCCTGCCCGACAGCATGAGCGCCGTGGCCAATGCCAAAAGCTCGACCGGCCGGCTGGATCTTCTGACGCGGACGATCACCGATGGCGGCACCGAGTTCGACCGGGTGCCCGCAGGTTACACAGGCCCGCTTTATGCCGAAATCTGCCCGCGCTCCTTCTCGGTTCTGGTGCGCCCCGGGATGCGTCTGAACCAGATTCGTTTCCGCCAGGGTCAGGCCGTGTTGTCCGATGCGGAACTGAGGGCATTGCATGCCGAATCTCCGCTTGTGGACGGACCTGCCGTCATTCAGGACGGTCTGGGCTTTTCGGTCGACCTGCAACTGCCCGACACCGATCTGGTGGGCTATCGCGCCAAACCTCATACCGGGGTGATCGATCTGGATCGGATCGGTGAATACGACCCGCAGGATTATTGGGAAGAAGTGCGCACCAAGGATGGTTGCATCATCCTGGACCCCGGCGCGTTCTATATCCTTGTCAGCCGCGAGGCGGTGCATATTCCACCGATGTACGCGGCTGAAATGGCACCCTATCTGGCGATGGTTGGTGAGTTCAGAGTGCACTATGCAGGCTTTTTTGATCCCGGTTTCGGCCATGCCGCTGCCGGGGGGGCCGGTTCCCGTGGCGTGCTTGAGGTGCGCTGCCACGAAGCGCCATTCGTGCTGGAGCACGGACAGGTCGTCGGACGTCTGGTCTATGAGAAAATGGCTGAAATGCCGACGCAGCTTTATGGTGCAGGCATAGCCTCGAACTATCAGGGTCAGGGCCTGAAACTGTCAAAGCATTTCAAAGCCGTAAGCTGATCCCTAGAATTTCATAAACCGGCGCATTTGACGGGTCACGCGCTGCGCCTGCCGCAGGTTCTGCGCATGTCGCGGTGCGCTGGTTTTTCCGGGCCCATTCGATGTGCCGGGTCCGCTGCCCTTTCGGCTGGCCAGATCGATACCCTTGTCGATGCCCTTGTTGACCAGACGGCGCATGACCTGACGCACAATCATGTCGATGATCCGGTTTGCATTCATCGCTCAACTCCGTGTCCTCACGCACAAAGATAGGCGCTTTATGCGGCAACAAAAGGGCTGTTCGATCACTCTTCCTCGAACAACTCGCTCTGGTCTTCGTCAACTTCGTCCTCGCGCCCTTCTCCCAAGGGGATCGCACCCGGAGGAGGTCGATTCTCCAACAATCCCGCGGCGCGCAGTTCCTTCAGGCCTGGCAGGTCGCGGGCGTTTTCCAGACCAAAATGATCCAGAAACTCAGGCGTCACCACAAACGTCACCGGACGACCCGGCGTCATGCGGCGGCGGCCCAGCTTGATCCACTCCATCTCAAGCAACTGATCGATGGTCCCGCGCGAGACCGACACACCCCGGATTTCCTCGATCTCGGCCCGTGTGCAGGGTTGGTGATAGGCCACGATGGCCAGCGTTTCGATCGCGGCGCGGCTGAGCTTGCGCGTCTCGACCGTTTCCTTCTGCATCAGAAAGCCCAGATCAGGGGCCGTACGGATGGCCCAGGCATCCCCAACGCGCACAACGCGCACGCCACGCCCCTCATAACGTTTCTGAAGCAATTCAACCGCTTGCGCCGCGTCGCTGCCATGAGGCATCCGCGCCTCAAGATCCGCAATCGTCACCGGCTCGGCGCTGGCGAACAGAACGGCTTCGACCATACGCTCCTGCTCTGCCAGCGGAGGCGCCTCGAACAGCGTACCGGTCTCTTCTGGGGCATCAGTCACGTGTTTCGGTCCTCTTGCGCAATTGGATCGGAGCAAATGTCTCGCTCTGCTTGATTTCCATATGTCCTTCTTTCACCAGTTCCAGCGAGGCCGCAAAGGTCGCCGCCGTTGCCGACCTGCGCCGCACCGGGTCAGAATCCCAGCCATCGGGCAGGTAAGTTTCCATGTCGGTCCATGTCCCGGCAAACCCGATCAGCGGTCGCATCCGTTCCAGTGCCTGTTCCATGGTGAATACCGAATCGCGGTCCATCACAAACGGGCGGAATTCATCACGGGTGCGGATGCGGGCATAGCCCTGCATCAGATCCAGCAGGGTGGCGGAATAAGTCACGGTGCGGATCCGGGTGATATCTTCGCCCTGCCCGCGTTTGAAGAAATCTCGTCCCAACTGATCGCGCGCCATCAACCGCGCAGCCGCATCGCGCATCGCCTGCAAACGTTCCAATTGAAACGCCAGATGTGCAGCCAGTTCTTCGCCCGATGGTCCTTCGTCATCCGGGTCGGGCGGCAACAGCAGGCGCGATTTCAGAAAGGCAAGCCATGCGGCCATCACCAGATAGTCGGCGGCCAGTTCGATCCGCAGCGCCCGCGCCTTTTCGACAAAAGCCAGGTATTGCTGTGCCAGCGCGAGTACGGAAATTTTCCTCAGATCAACTTTCTGCGTGCGCGACAGGGTCAGGAGAACGTCCAGCGGGCCTTCGAACCCGTCGACATCAACGATCAGCGCTTCGGCCGCAAGACGATCCGCGACCGAGACGGGGTCTTCGCTGAAAAGATTATCGTTCATATACCTGCCCGCCCATTAGGGCAGATAGTTCCGCTTCGGCGGCAGGGATGTCAAGTTCCTGCGGAGCTTTGCGCATCGCCAGCGCCCGTTCTGCGCGGGCCTGTGCCACATCGGACATTTCCCCGGCAGCTTCCAGCACCTCGGCGCGCTCGGCAAAGCTTCCGTTGCAGTGCAGAACAACGTCGCAGCCCGCGCTTATGGCTTGCCGCGACACATCAGCGGGCGTTCCGCTGAGCGCCTTCATCCCGATGTCATCGGTCATGATCAGCCCGCCGAAGCCAATCCTGTCGCGGATCACATCCATCATGGTTGCCGAGATGGTGGCAGGCTGCGGGTCAATCTGGTCATAGACCAAATGCGCGGTCATCCCCATCGGCAGGTCGCTCAGGACCCGGAACGGCACAAAATCGCTGCGCTCAAGCTCATCCAGGGGCAGATCCACATGCGGCAAGTCATGGTGGCTGTCCAACGTGGCACGTCCATGGCCCGGAATATGTTTGAGCACCGGCAACACACCGCCATCCAGATGACCCTGCGCCACGGCTTTGCCAATTCTGGAAACGCGTTCAGGATCAGCGTCATAGCAGCGGTTCTTCAGAAACTTGTGCGTCTCGGCGCGCGCGACATCCACCATGGGCGCACAGTTGCTGTCGACGCCCAGACCAAACAATTCATCGGCAATCAGGCGGTACCTCAGATACATGGCGCGCTCGGCCTGCTCAGCGGCATTGGCCACGTGATCCAACGGAGGCAGCCACTCGCGGGCCAGCGGCGCCCGCAGGCGCTGCACGCGCCCACCTTCCTGATCGATGGTGATCGGGCAATTGCGCCCGACTGCCTCGCGGAAATCATCACACAAGGCACGCACCTGATCCGCGTGTTCGATGTTGCGGGCAAAAAGAATGAACCCGAACGGGTTCATCTGCCGAAACAAGTCTTTTTCCTGTTGCGTCAGGCGCAGGCCCTCTGCATCGGTGATCGTGGCACCGTACTTCACCTGACGGCCACCGGAATACAATCAGCCCCTTGCGCAACAAGCGCGGCACAAAACTGGCGCGAGTCACTCAGGCCTTCAAATCCCAGCACGCGCAAGCGATAAAAGGTGCGCCCGCCGCTTGAAGTTTTCTGAATAACGCGCTGTTTTCCGGCCATATATTCGCCGAACCTACCGTTCAGGCGATCCCATTCCGTTTGCGCCACCTGGACGCTGTCATAGGCCCCAAGCTGCGCCAGACGCGTGCCTTTCGCCAGCGTATCAGGATCAACATCCAACCCAACCGCAGCCTTCACCGCGGCATTGATAGCGTCCTCGGAATTCTCGCTTGGCGACACCCGGCTGTGTGTGGCGCGCGCCGGGCGGGTCAACGGGCGCAAAGACCGGCGCACGCCCGGCAGCGCGGCAATCGTCGGGTCCGGCAGGGCGGCTGCGAAATCGGCCGGGTCGATTGCGGGTTCTTCCTCGGGGGTGGTCAGCGATGCCAGCTGCACGCCGTCCTCAGAGTTTTGCTGTGTTTTGGCGGCCTCACCAGCCAGTTCCGCAACCAGAGCATCCACTGCGTTCTGGCGCAAACGGGCGGCTTCCTGGGTTGAAATCGGCTTTTCCACCACATGCAGCGCCGGTGTCGGCTTCAGATCAGCGGCGGGGACGTCTTCATCCGTCAACGAGACAGGCCGCGGCGCAAGGATCAGACGATCCGCCGGAGCGGCAGCACTGCCTTTGGCGGCCACGGCATTGACGGCCAAGCCCTGATGATCGGCGGGTGTTCCACCCGGGTTTTCGGGCTGCACCCGCATCGGCCCTTCGGCTGCGCGCACGACCGGCACGCCGCTGACATCCCGCATGACAAGCTTGTATCCCCAGATACCGACGCCGGCGACCAGTGCCAACGATGCGACAGCCCCCAGGAAATTGACGGCACGCCCAAGTCCGAACGTGCCGCGCGGCGCGTCGTAATCCCGCATCTCGTCTGGATAGTCATACGCATCCTCGAAATGCGCTTGATTCGGGTAATGATCCTGCCCGGGGCTTTGGTGCCCCGAGTAATCGTAACTCGCCATGTCCGCCTCACTGCCCGTTTCGCGCCCGAAAATAAGGCGCGCGGGTCATTTCTTGCCTACCTCGTACCGGCGGTTCGGGCGATATTTGTTACCGCATCTCCTGCGCCGGGGTGACGCCAAGAATACCCAAGCCCGCTGAAATCACAACAGAAACGGCCCGGGCCAGCGCAATTTTCGACTGGCTTGTGGCAACATCGCCATCCTGAATGAAACGCAACTGGGTTTCGTCATTGCCCTTATTCCACAGAGCGTGAAAATCCCCTGCAAGTTCATACAGATAGAAGGCGACGCGGTGCGGTTCGTTGGTCCGCGCAGCGATCTCGACCAAGCGTGGCCATTCCGCCAGCTTCTTGGCGACCGTCAGTTCGGCCAGGTGGTCCAGCGACGCCAGATCGGCCCCGCGCAGGGTGTCGTCGCTGGCGTCGATCCCCGCCTCGGCGGCACGGCGCAGCACGCTCATCACCCGGGCATGGGCGTATTGCACGTAGAACACGGGGTTCTCGCGGCTCTGTTCCAGCACTTTGTCGAAATCGAAATCCAGCGGCGCATCGTTCTTGCGGGTCAGCATCACGAAACGGGTCACGTCGGGGCCAACCTGATCGACCACATCGCGCAGGGTGACAAAGTTCCCAGCCCGTTTCGACATCTTGAACGGCTCGCCGTTTTTCCACAGCTTCACCAGCTGCGTCAGCTTGATATCCAGCGGCACCTTGCCATCGGACAGGGCCGACACGGCCGCCTTCATCCGTTTGACATAGCCGCCATGATCCGCCCCGAACACGTCGATCAACGCGTCAAATCCACGGCTCACTTTGTCATAGTGATAGGCGATATCGGGGGCGAAATAGGTCCAGCTGCCGTCCGACTTCTTGACCGGGCGATCGACGTCATCGCCATGTTCGGTGGATTTGAACAAGGTCTGCTCGCGCGGCTCCCAATCTTCGGGCTTTTTGCCCTTGGGCGGTTCCAACACACCTTCGTAGATCAGGCCCTTGTCTGTCAGCGATTGCAGCGCAGCCTCGATCCGGCCCGTGCCATAGAGCGATTTTTCCGAGAAGAACACATCCATCTCGACGCCCAGCGCCTTCAGGTCGGCGCGGATCAGGTCCATCATCGCATCAGTCGAAAACTCGCGCAGCTCTTCCAGCCATTCGCTTTCCGGCTTGTCGATCAGGCTGTCGCCATATTTCTCTTTCAGCGCCTCGCCGATCGGGATCAGATAATCACCGGGATACAACCCTTCGGCAATCTCGGGGCTGAGGCCGTTGGCTTCGCGGTACCGTTCGTACGCTGACCGCGCCAGCACATCCACCTGCGCGCCGCCGTCGTTGATATAGTATTCGCGGGTCACGTCATGGCCCGAATAGGCCAGCAGGCTCGCCAAAGCATCCCCGAACACCGCGCCGCGTGTGTGCCCGACATGCAGCGGACCGGTCGGGTTGGCCGAGACATATTCAACATTGACCTTCTGCCCCTGCCCCATGGCCGAGCGCCCGTAATCAGTGCCTTTTTCCAGCACAGCCGCCAACACGCCTTGCCAGACGGACGGCGCAAGACGCAGGTTCAGGAAACCGGGCCCTGCCACTTCAGCGCTTGTGATCCGGTCATTCGCCGCCAGTTTCCCGGCCAGAACATCCGCAATGTCGCGCGGCTTCATCTTCGCCGGTTTCGCCAGCACCATCGCGGCGTTGGTCGCCATGTCCCCATGCGCCGCATCGCGCGGAGGCTCGACCGCCACGTTGTCAAAGCTCAGCCCTTCGGGCAATGCACCTTCGGACTGCATCTGCGCCAGCGCGTCCAGTACAAGGCCGCGGATCTCGGAAAACAGGTTCATTTTGGATGTCCTTTTGCTTGTCGCGGGGTTTATCATGCAAACCAGCAAGGTCAATGGACGCCTAATGTTTAAGCTTGGTTTGGCGAAACATCTCGCTAATCTCGGGCCTGTACGCCGCTACCGGAGACCATTGATGCACCGCGCCTTGTCTTTTGCCCTGCTTTTGTCCACCGCCCTGCCTGTGCTGGCCGACCTGCCACAGCCCAAAGGCCATGTGCTGCTGACGCTGGGCGGCGCAGTCAGCGAAACAAACCTGCCCGCGCGGGGTGAGAATGACGGCGGTCTGCTGGGCTATCTGGAAGTCACGCATGACGGCGCGGCTGGTTTTGACGCGGCTATGCTGGACGGGCTGGCGCAGTTCGAGGTCACAATCCCCTATGGCCCTCCGGGCAATGAGCGGGATTACAGATTTTCAGGCCCGCTTTTGGCAGACGTCATGACATTGGCAGGGGCCGAAGGAAAAACCGCTCTTCCCATGGCGCTGGACGGGTATCACGCCGAAATCGAATGGGACAGCATCGCCACGCACAAACCGATCGTTGCCACGCATGCTGATGGCGCACCGATGGGGATCGGAGGTTATGGCCCGACGATGATCGTGTTCCCACCGACAGAGAACGCAGATCAGTCCGCGAAACAAGCGGCTCAGCAAGTCTGGGCCATCGCCTATATCGCTGTGGAGTGATCAGCCCGTCAGCCGCGCATAGTCCTGCAAGGCAAATCGGTCGGTCATGCCCGCAATGTAATCGGAAACGATGCGGGCCAAGGCTGTGTCGTCCCTGGCAGCTTCAATGTCATCGTGCCAGCGCACAGGCATTTGCCTGGGATCGTTCATGTAGATCGGAAACAGTTCTTCCACGATCTTTGCCACCTCGGCCCGTACTGACATCACCGTGGGTGCACGATACATCCGTGTGAACAGAAACGCCCTGATTTCACGCAGTTGCGCCCAAACCTCATCCGAGAACTGGATGACGGGATACCCAAGATGACGGATTTCTTCGACGGACTGCGCGCCAGACACGGCAATGAGATCGCGCGAGGTGTTGATGACATCGGCCACCATGACCCCGAAAACCCGCCTGAGCGCTTCGTGACGCCGGCGATAGGAATCCAGCCCTGGATATCTGGCATCCACCTCGGTGTAGCAGGCCCCGACAATCGGCAGGTCCTGCAAATCGTCATCCGTGAACAGGCTTGCGCGCAACCCGTCCAGAAGATCGTGATTGTTGTATGCAATGTCATCAGAAAGAGCCGCAACCTGCGCTTCGGCGCTGGCATGGGTGTGCAGTTCAAGATCGAAATCCTGATTGCACTCGGCCAATGCCCAAGGCAGATCGCCCTCAACGGGCCCATTGTGCTTGGCTATCCCTTCCAGAGATTCCCAGGTCAAGTTGCACCCATCGAATTCTGCATAGTGGCGCTCCAGCTTTGTGACGATCCGAATGGCCTGCGCGTTGTGATCAAAACCACCATAGGGTTTCATCAACGCGTGCAACGCGTCTTCGCCGGTATGTCCAAAGGGCGTATGCCCCAGATCGTGCGCCAGGGCCACGGCTTCGGTCAGCTCTGGGTTAAGGCCCAGGGCACCGGCAATGGTCCGGGCCACCTGCGCCACCTCGATGGAATGGGTCAGGCGGGTGCGGTAGCTATCGCCCTCATGTTCAACGAAAACTTGCGTCTTGTGCTTGAGGCGCCGAAAGGCGCTGGCGTGAATGATCCTGTCCCGGTCGCGCTGAAAGCATGATCGGAAACTGCTTTCCTCCTCGGGTACGAGCCGACCCTTGGTGCGGTCCGGATCCGAGGCAAAACTAGCTCTGTCCAAATGGCCCGTCCTTGTCGCCTGTCCTTGCACTTTCTATATTGTATGGCGTAACGGAAGGAAACCTTTGGAGACCGGCATGAATCTGCCCCCAACAGTCACGGATCGCGCCTTTGAACGCCTCGCAGAAATCGGCGCTGCGGATCAGGGTCAGGCACTGCGCGTCGCAGTGGAAGGCGGCGGTTGCTCGGGGTTTCAATACGAAATCGCTTTGGATACGCCAAATGAAGATGATCTGGTCCTTGAAGGTAAGGGGCAAAAAGTCATTGTTGACGCCATTTCGCTGCCCTTCCTGGAAAACGCAGTTATCGACTTCACCCAGGAACTGATCGGCGCGCGATTTGTGATCGACAACCCCAACGCCACCTCTTCCTGCGGTTGTGGCACATCATTTTCGATGTAACCGTGGGGGCTTTGCCCCCACACCCCCAGGATATTTTCAGCCAGATGAAGCAAGGATTCACCCTCTGACCGACAGACCAGAGGGCTTCACCTGGCGCGGTCATCGGCGTCCCCGCCTGTACCGCCACTTCAGCTTGAAGAAATTCGGTTAATAATCCGTTTCTTCATCTGGCCAAAAATATCCCGGAGCGCGAGGCAGAGCCTCGCAAATCCGATCTCCGCCTTGCCGTTGGGCCCGTTCTGCGCGATAGGTTGCACCAAATCTTCGGAGGATCGCGCATGAAAATCGCCACGTTCAACATCAACGGCATCAAAGCGCGGGCCGAAGCCCTGCCCCGTTGGCTGGACGAAGCGCAGCCAGACGTTGTGCTGCTGCAAGAGATCAAGTCGGTCGACGAAAACTTTCCGCGCGAGATATTCGAAGAGCGTGGGTTCAACGTGGAAACCCATGGACAAAAAAGCTTCAACGGCGTTGCAATCTTGTCGAAGCTTCCCCTCGAGGATGTATCCCGCGGCCTTCCCGGCGATGACGCGGATGAACAGGCCCGCTGGATAGAAGCCACCGTCGTTGGCAAAAAGGCTCTTCGGATCTGTGGATTGTATCTGCCCAATGGCAATCCCGCACCCGGCCCGAAATATGATTACAAACTGGCATGGATGGAACGGCTTTATGACCGTGCCCGGGATTTGCTGGCGACCGAAGAACCCGCGTTGATGGCGGGGGATTACAACATCATCCCGCAGGCGGAGGACGCCAAACGCCCCGAAGCATGGCGCGACGATGCATTGTTCCGCCCCGAAAGCCGCGCCGCATTTCGCAAGATTCTGAATCTGGGCTTCACCGAAGCGTTCCGGGCCACCACCCAAAGCGCGGGGCACTATTCTTTCTGGGACTACCAGGCCGGGGCCTGGAACCGGAACGACGGAATTCGGATCGATCACTTTCTGCTGACCCCGCAAGCGGCGGATCTACTGCGGGATTGCCAGATTGATGCCGCCGTGCGCGGGCATGAAAAACCCTCGGATCATGTGCCTGTCTGGGTCGATCTGGATATTTAGCGGTTCAGGCCGTGACGTCGTAGCTGTATATCCATTCGTAGCGGCGTGACAATTTCCCTCCGATGGCCATAAGCGCACATTGGGCCGCCAAACGGGCGGGGCCTGACAGGTGGAAATTGCGTGCGTTCGACCCGGCAGCGGCAACCACGCTTTCTGCCCTTGGTCTGCGCATTTGCTCGTAGGCGGCAAGCGCGCTGGTGACGCCCGAGTGTTCGTCGAATGATCGTGCAAGCACCCAGGCATCTTCCAGCGCCAGGCAGGCGCCTTGTGCCATGAACGGCAAGGTCGGATGCGCCGCGTCCCCCAGCAATGCCAGACGACCGTTTTGCCATTTTTTGGCGACCGGGCGCAGGAACAGGGCCCACAGATTCACGCCTGAGACCTTTGACAGAATCTCACGTACAGGACCGCCGAATCCTGAAAAACGTGCGCGCAATTCATCCGGGTCACCCTTCAGCTTCCATCCCTCTTCCCGCCAGTCCGAGCGTTCCTCGACCGCAACGATGTTCATCATGCTTTGATCGCGCAAAGGATAGGTCACGACATGCCGACCCGGCCCCATGGTCAGGGATGCCGTCACCACGCCTGAATCCGGTCGCCAGGGAATGGTGGCGCGCCAGGCGACCTGGTGCGTGAACTCGGGTGTCTCGGGCCCGTTCAGAGCCGGGCGAATCGTGCTTCGGCCACCGTCGGCGGCGATGACGCATTCGGCGCGCAGCCGCTTGCCGCTCGCCAACAGAATTTCGGCTTCGTTGGGGTGTTTCTGCACGTTGGAAACCTCGGCTCCCAGACGAACATCCACGCCGGCCTTGCGGGCCTCAGAATGCAGCAGACTCAACAAATCGGCACGGTGAAAATAATAGGTCGGGCCAGCCGAGGGTCCGGGCAGCCGGCTGACAACGCGCCCTTTGCGGTAATCGCGCAAGATCGTACCATGCGACTTCTGGCCCGCAGACAGATCCGCCACCCCAAGCGCACGCAACACGCACATCCCGTTTTCACTGATCTGCAGACCGGCGCCAACCTCGGTCAATGCCGGGGCTTGCTCCAGCAGGGTGACCTGCGCCCCGTGTTGCCGCAGCGCCAACGCAGCTGCCAGACCGCCGATACCGCCGCCAATTACACAGAAATTCAACCGATTGATCTTCATGACCCCCGCATAACGCAAAAACGCCGGAGCCACAGGCCCCGGCGTTCGAAATTTTCCAATTTCACCCGGCGATCAATCGTCGCGGTGGACCTTTTCGCGGCGCTCGTGGCGCTCTTGCGCCTCCAGCGTCATGGTTGCAATCGGACGTGCATCCAGGCGTTTCAGCGAAATCGGATCGCCCGTCTTTTCGCAGTAACCGTATTCACCTTCTTCAATCCGGCGCAGGGCTGCGTCGATCTTGGCAACCAGCTTGCGCTGGCGATCGCGTGTCCGCAGTTCCAGAGCGCGATCGGTCTCCTCGCTCGCGCGGTCTGCGACATCCGGGATGTTTCGTGTGTTGTCCTGCAGCCCTTCGATCGTATCGCGGCTGCCCGCCAAAAGCTCATTCTTCCAATCCAACAGCTTGCGGCGGAAATATTCAAGCTGACGTTCATTCATGAAAGGTTCATCTTCGGCCGGGCGGTAATCCTCCGGCAGAAAAACTTCCTGTTTCATATTTGCTCCCTCGGTATGGCCAGAAACGTCGGTCGCTGATGTTTCACCTGACATTTGGCACCCCCTTCTGCGCAGCGTTTAGCCGACGGGCGTGGGATTGTCACTACACAAACGTTGCTTCAGCACGCCCTCGCGCTGTTTTGTCTAAATATGAGACAAACAACAACAAAACCCTGTTTTTCTATGAAATTTAGCGGGCCTTTTTGAGGCAGGCGTCAATTGGCAGGGCACATTCGCGCGCACGAATCAACCAAAAGGGCTTGGAGTTCCTGCAAAAATCGCCTCAACGGACGCAGGGACGCGGGTTGTCAAAAACGTTGACCGTCTGTAACCCGGACAACACAACCTGCCCACGGATTACGAAAAACCACACGAGAGGCCCATGACCGCACGCTTTCAAGGTACAGCCGAATATGTCGCCACCGACGATCTGACGATTGCCGTGAACGCCGCCGTCACACTTGAACGCCCATTGCTGGTCAAGGGCGAGCCCGGCACCGGCAAGACAGAGCTTGCCAAACAGGTGGCCGGCGCGCTGGGGCTGAGGATGATTGAATGGAACGTGAAATCCACCACCCGCGCGCAGCAGGGCCTTTATGAATATGACGCGGTCAGCCGCCTGCGGGACAGCCAGTTGGGTGAGGAACGCGTGCATGACGTGTCGAACTATATCCGCAAGGGCAAGCTGTGGCAGGCCTTCGAGGCCGACGAAAAGGTCGTTCTGCTGATCGATGAGATCGACAAGGCCGATATCGAGTTTCCAAACGACCTTTTGCAGGAACTCGACAAGATGGAGTTCCACGTCTACGAGACAGGAGAAACGATCCGGGCCAAAAACCGCCCGATCGTTATCATCACCTCGAACAATGAAAAGGAATTGCCGGACGCGTTTCTGCGCCGCTGTTTCTTTCACTACATCCGCTTCCCGGACGAGGCCACGATGCGCCGCATCGTCGAGGTTCATCACCCCGGCATCAAGGATGCGCTTCTGACCACCGCCCTGACCCAGTTCTATGAAATCCGCGAGACGCAGGGGCTCAAGAAAAAGCCGTCAACATCGGAAGTGCTGGATTGGCTGAAGCTGCTGCTGGCCGAGGACCTGAGTGCCGAAGACCTCAAACGTGGCGGCGCAGATGCGCTTCCGAAACTGCATGGCGCGTTGCTGAAGAATGAACAGGATGTGCATTTGTTCGAACGTCTGGCCTTTATGGCACGCGGCAAACGATAGCCGGAGGGTGACTGGACGGTGATCATTGCTTGCCTTGGGGCGGCCCGGATGCCAGCATCGGCCCATCTGGCGAAACAGAGCTTCGCCGCCCACAGAATTGGATGAATCGCGTGGCGAACGCACTGACAATCCGCACCCTGCGTGCCGAGGACAAAAGCCAATGGGCCGAAATGTGGCGGGACTATCTGGCATTTTATGAAACCGCCCTGCCCGATGATGTATACGAAACATCCTTTTCCAGACTGCTGGGTGACGACCCACAGGATTTTTCCTGTTTCGTTGCCGAGCAGAATGGCGCCCTTGTCGGATTGACACACTATCTTTTTCATCGCCACGCCTGGAAGTTGGAAAAGGTCTGCTACCTGCAAGACCTGTTCGCGCGACCCGAAGCACGGGGGGCAGGCGTTGGCCGGGCCTTGATCCAGGCGGTCTATGACGAGGCCGATCGTCAGGGCGCGCCGTCGGTCTATTGGTTGACCCAGGATTTTAACCACACCGCGCGTAAACTGTATGATCGCATCGGCACATTGACACCGTTCATCAAGTACGCCCGCTCATGAAGCGATTGAGTGCCCTTTTTCTGGCACTGGTTGTTGCTGGCTGCGCGACGGTTGAAACGATCGAGCTGCCCGATCAGGTCACGGTTATCGAAGCAAGCCTGCCACCTGCCAAGTCTTTTTCAACAGCGCGACCTTCGCCGCCTGCTCGATCCAACAAGAACATCGCCTCGGATTTCTTGTCGTTGCATTTTGAACTGGAAAGCGGCGCCGCCCTGCCCGTTTTCACGCGTTTCGAGACCCCGGTCACTGTCCGCCTGACAGGATCGCCGACACCAAGCATGCAGCAGGATCTGACCCGGCTGCTCAACCGCCTGAGGCGCGAAGCCGGGATCAACATCCGACAGATCACCGAAGGTCAGGCGAATATCACCATCGAAGCCGTCAGCCAGAAAGACATTCTGCGCATTTTGCCCAATGCGGCCTGTTTCGTCGTCCCCAACTCATCCAGCCTTGAAGAATATCGCCGAGACCGCCGAAAGATCAAAAGCAGCTGGACAGAACTGCACAAACGCGAACGGCTTGGAATTTTCATCCCATACGACGTCAGTCCGCAGGAAATACGTGATTGCCTGCATGAAGAACTGGCGCAAGCGCTTGGTCCGCTGAACGATCTGTATCACCTGCCGGATTCGGTGTTCAACGACGACAATATCCATACGGTTCTGACCGGGTTCGACATGTTGATCCTGCGGGCGGCCTATGCGCCGGAACTGCGCACCGGCATGACCCGCGATCAGGTCGCCGCGGTCATCCCGGGGGTTCTGAGCCGGATGAACCCGCGCGGGGACAGGGTGCCCGTTCAACCCTTTACGGATACGCCGCGCGAATGGATTGACGCGATCCAGAAATCACTGGGACCGGGATCGGGGTCGCCCAGACAGCTGCGCGCTGCCCGAAAGGCGGCACGGATCGGTCAGCAACAGGGATGGACGGACCACCGCCGCGCCTATCCCCATTACCTGATAGGCCGGATGGAACAATTCCGGGACCCCATCGAAGCCCAACGCCAGTTTCAGATTGCGCAGCAGTTTCTGAAGGCCACGCCCGGCACAGAGGTGCATCAGGCCTATGTCACAACGCAAACCGCGGCATTTGCGCTGGCACAGGAAAAAGGACCCAGTGTTCTGCCCGAGCTGAACGGGGCTATCGATGTCATGACACGGGCTGAAAATGCGTCATTGCTGGCCACGTTGTTGTTGCTGAAATCAGAGGCGCTGAAACAGGCGGGGCAGATACAGCAGGCACGTACCGTCAGGCTGGACAGCCTGGGATGGGCGCGGTACGGGTTTGGTTCGGATCTGGTGGCCCAGTCATTGTCGCGGGACAATGGCCGAAGAAATACGGATGGCACGAAAGACGGATGACGCACATATGTTGGTAGTTCTGGGAATGGCGGCACTAGGTGCAACCTTGGGCGCCCTGACCGCGAAAAAGCGCAGCGGCGATCGCGCCGACATGGCGCAATATGCCGCCGGATACGGCATTGCCTTTGCGCTGGTGGGTCTGGTGATCTCGTTGATTCTGGTGCGTTTGGTGGCCTGACACGATGTTCCTGCCCTTTTTCGAAAACCTTCGCAAAGCTGACATCCCGGTATCGCTTCGGGAATATCTGACTTTTCTGGAAGGCATGAAAAAGGGTCTGGCCACCTATGATGTCGAGGCGTTCTACTATCTCGCCCGGGTATCGATGGTGAAGGACGAACGCAACATCGACAAGTTTGACCGCGCTTTTGCCGCCAGTTTCGAAGGACTGAACGAGATCAGCTTCGATCAGGTTCTGGAAGCCGTTGACATCCCCGGCGACTGGCTGGCCAAAATGGCCGAAAAACACCTGTCGGACGAGGAAAAAGCCGAGATCGAAGCGCTTGGCGGTTTCGACAAACTGATGGAAACGCTGCGCGAGCGTCTCAAGGAACAACAAGGCCGCCATCAGGGCGGCAACAAGTGGATCGGCACGGCCGGGACCTCTCCTTTCGGGGCCTATGGCTATAATCCCGAAGGCGTGCGCATCGGCCAAAAGGAAAGCCGCCACCAGCGCGCGGTCAAGGTTTGGGACAAGCGCGAATTCAGAAACCTGGACGACACGGTTGAACTGGGCACGCGCAACATCAAGGTCGCCCTGAAACGCCTGCGCCGCTGGGCGCGCGAAGGTGCTGCGGAAGAACTGGATCTGGACGGCACCATTCGCGCCACTGCCGAGCACGGCTATCTGGACGTCAAAACCCGACCCGAACGTCACAACGCGGTCAAGGTTCTGCTGTTTCTGGACGTTGGCGGATCAATGGACCCGCATATCAAAGTGGTGGAAGAGCTGTTTTCGGCCGCACGGTCCGAGTTCAAGCATCTGGAATATTACTATTTCCACAATTGCCTTTACGAAGGCGTCTGGCGCGACAATCGCCGCCGCTGGGACCAGCAGACGCCCACGCATGAAGTATTGCGCACCTATGGGCCCGACTACAAATGCATCTTCGTCGGCGACGCCTCGATGAGCCCGTATGAGATCGCCTATCCCGGCGGCGCCAACGAGCATTGGAACGCAGAGGCCGGGCAGGTCTGGCTGCAACGCGCGCGGGATCAATGGGCATCGAACCTGTGGATCAATCCCGTGCCCGAGAAGTATTGGGAATACACCCATTCCATCAGCATGATTCAGGAGATCTTCGAAGGCCACATGGTGCCGATGACCCTGGCCGGGCTGGAACAGGGCATGAAAGCACTGACCCGTTGAGGTCAGCGCCAGAGTTTACCCGGCAATTACCTGAATCCCAAGAAACAGGATCGCTGCCAGCATTGCTGCGGCGGGAACCGTGATTACCCACGCAGCAACGATGGTCAGGAAATGCGACCGGCGAACCAGCTTGCGGCGGCGGCGTTCTTCCGGCGCGACGCGGGGGCGTTCGGTGAAAGCCCGGCTGGCGCGTCTCAGCCTTCGCTCGGCATCCCATTCCCGGAAGAACCCGACTCCGAATACAGCGCCAACCGCGATATGGGTGGAACTGACAGGCAGGCCCAGCCAGCTTGCAACGATCACCGTGATTGCGGCCGACAGGGCGACGCAATAGGCCCGCATCGGGTTGAGCTTGGTGATCTGGCTGCCAACCATGCGGATCAGTTTCGGACCAAACAGGAACAGGCCGAACGATATCCCGAACGCACCGATGACCATGACCCAATAGGGAATGCTGACGGCATGAGTGAAGTCGCCCGAGGCAGAAGCCTGCACAATCGCGGCCAACGGCCCCACCGCGTTGGCAACGTCATTTGCACCATGCGCAAAACTCAGCAGCGCCGCAGACACGATCAGCGGAATTCCGAACAGAATTTTCAGCGATTTGTTGCGGTTCTCAAGCCCCTCGGACTGGCGGCGGATCACCGGGATCATCACTGCCCAGATCAGCCCTCCACACGCCGCCCCGATCAGCAACGCTGTCCCCAGATCAATCTTGATGATTTTCTTGAGACCCTTGAGCGCCAGATAAGATGCAAAGGCGCCCGCCATGATCCCGACCAGCATCGGCACCCATTTGCGGGCCGCAGCGATCTTGTCTTCCTGATAGATGATCCTGGCCTTGATAAACCACAGGAAACCGGCTGCGACCAAGCCCCCCAGAACCGGCGAGATCACCCAGCTGGCGGCGATCTTGCTCATGGTACCCCAGCTTACGGCGCCGAACCCGGCAGCGGCGATCCCTGCCCCCATGACACCGCCGACGACCGAATGCGTGGTGGAAACCGGCGCGCCGATCCATGTCGCCAGATTGACCCAAAGCGCCGAGGACAGCAGCGCCGCCATCATCGCCCATATGAAAACGTCGGCCGTTCCCATGCTTTCCGGCGCGATAATTCCCTTGGCGATGGTCGACACGACATCGCCCCCGGCAATGAGCGCCCCGGCACTTTCAAAAACAACGGCAATCGCGATGGCACCGCCCATCGTCAGCGCATTCGCCCCCACTGCGGGACCCATGTTGTTGGCGACGTCATTGGCCCCGATATTCAGCGCCATATAGGCCCCGAACATCGCCGCGATCACGACGACAAGCGAATTGTTGCCCTGCCCGAACAGGAAAGCGGCCACGAGGCCTGCGACGACAATGAATGCCAGGGCGATCCCTGAACCCACAAAGGGCCGTCCAGCCTGTGCAGTCGCCATTTCGAGGCGTGAAAAGCGACGCAAATCCCGGTCGAGCGTTTCCAGGTGACGCGCTTCATAGTTCTTGTCGGTCATGGGTCCCCCAATCGATAGCGCCCTGTCGGTTAAGTGGGATCGTTGAAATAATCAACAGCTCATATCGCAAGATCACAACTTATCGAAGGTTGTGCCGATTTCGGCGCACGAAAAAGGTTATGCCGGTTTTGGCGCATGAACATGCGGGTCCTGACGAACATCCCGCAGGTGTGACTTGCGCAAAGCCCATGTTCGGACCATATCTTTGACATGCTTCGATTGACCCCGATCCTGCTGGCAATTGGCTACGCCATCGTGATGTACCGTATTTCGGTCTGGCGCACCCATCGTGAGTTGGATGCAAAATCGACCGAACTGGCCGACCCGGTGCTGAAACGGATGACGGACCGGCTGGCCGCAGCTTTGGAAATCGATCGGGTACCCGTCTATATCTATGAGATCGACCCGGTGAACGGGCTGGCTGCTCCGGATGGTCGGATTTTCATCACGCGCGGATTTTACCGAAAATTCCGCAACGGAGAGGTGTCGGCCGAGGAAATGGCCAGCGTGATCGCACATGAGTTGGGGCATGTTGCTTTGGGTCATGCAAAACGACGGATGATTGATTTTTCAGGTCAAAACGCGATGCGGACGGCGCTGATCATGGTGCTGAACCGCTTTATTCCGTTTATCGGGGCGATGATCGCGAATGCCTTGACGTCATTGCTGGCCTCGCGCCTGTCGCGTCAGGATGAGTATGAGGCGGACGAATATGCCGCCGCCTTGCTGACCAAGGCCGGAATCGGGATCGGGCCGCAGAAATCCTTGTTTCACAAGCTGGAAGACCTGACGCAGCAACGGGCGGGCGTTGCCCCGGCTTGGTTGATGAGCCACCCGAAAACGGGTGAGCGCATTGCGGCACTGGAGGCCCTTGAGCAGCGTTGGGCGCGAGGCTGAGGGTGCGCAGCGAGAGGCCAGCCTCTCGCGCTCTCCGGGATATTTTGGGCCAGATGAAGGGGAATCCGGTCTATTGGGTGAGCGCCTTGCCAAGGCGTGGAAGGCGGGCCTTTTTCATCAGCGCCCGTAAGGTCCATTGATGACCGGAGAGGCGGATGGCTTCACTCAGAACGCGATCGGCGATGGTTGCCAGGCCGTCAGGGTCCGATAGCCAGAGACTATGCAGCAAGCTGTCGGGATCTCGGCGATCGAGCCCCTCCTCTGCCAGGATATTTCTGGGGAAATCCTTGGCGTTGACGGTGACGATGACGTCAGCCGAGGCGGCGATGGCCGTCGCCAGAACGTGGATATCGGCTGAGTCGGGTAGCCAGAGGCGCTGCTCCAGCGCTGCGCCCGCGGCGCGTTCGGCCTGCGGCCACTGCGCCTGCGCCAAGGCAATTTCGGCGCGGGCTTGCGCCTCGCCCGTCGGGCCCAGCTTGCGCGCGGCGCGGGCCCATTCCTCGAGGATGCGGGCGGACCAGATCGGAGTGAAATGGCCAAGGCGGGCCGCGCCCAACAGCATCTCGCGCATCACCGTGGGATAGATGACGCAGGTGTCGAGAACGGCCTTCACAGGCGGTAGAACACTGCTTTGAGGTAGCCGCTTTCCGCCAGTTGCGGCAGTTGCGGGTGATCCGGACCCGCAAACCCGGTGTGGATCAGTTGCGCCTGACGCCCGGCGCGCCCGATCCCACGAGAGGACGCATCGCGGAACCGGCTCAGGTCAGCAGCGTGTGAACACGAACACAGCCCCAGATAACCACCTGGTCTGACCAGCGGCGCCGCCAGTCGTGCGATACGTTCATAGGCGCGCAGACCCGCATCCAGCGCTTGTCTGGACGGCGCAAACGCGGGCGGATCACAGATCACCACGTCAAATCGCGCGCCTTCTTCGCTCAGTTGAGTCAGAACCTCGAACGCGTCGCCCTGCCGGGTCTGGAACTTTTCAGCAAGGCCCGACGCCTCGGCCCCTTTTTTCGCCAGGTCGAGCGCGGCGGCTGAGCCATCGACGGACAATGCCTGCCCCGCACCGCCTGCAAGCATCGCCAGACCGAAACCGCCCACATGGCTGAACACGTCCAGAACCTGCGCATCGGGATGAACCAGGCGCGCGGCAAAGGCGTGATTGGGGCGCTGGTCGTAAAACAGCCCGGTCTTCTGACCGCCTGTCAGATCCGCCATGTAGGTGGCGCCATTCATCGGCACCGGCAGGGGCGCATCGGGCGCGGTTCCGCGCAATACTTGGTTGACGTCGTCCAACCCCTCCAGCCCGCGTGTACGGCCCGAGGCGTTCTTCAGCACCGTGGTCACGCCTGTGACTTTGACCAATGCTTGGGTCAGCACATCCAGATGCGCCTCGGCCCAGGCCGCGTTCGGCTGAATGACGCAAGCCTCGCCAAAGCGGTCGATGATGACGCCGGGGAAGCCGTCCGCTTCGGCATGGATCAAACGATAATACGGGGCGTCGAACAGGCTTTCCCGCAGATCAAGGGCGCGCTGCAAACGGTTCTCGAACCACGTCGCGTCAAGCTGCGCGTCGATGTCATGGTCCAGCACCCGGCACATGATCTTGGACGCGGGGTTGACCGCAACCAGCGCGATGGGCGCCCGCTTGTCATCTTCGAGCACCGCCAGAGCGCCCGCCGGGATTTTTCGGGTACGGCGGTCCGAGACGATGTCATTGGCATAGACCCAAGGGAAGCCATGGCGCAGGCCGCGCGCATTGGCTTTGGGTTTCAGGCGGATACGGGGACGGTCGGTAGATTGGGTCATGGCGCCCTCATAGTCCTGAACGCGCCGGTGCGAAAGCCCTAGCGGTTACGGGATCGCCAACCGCCGCGGCGTTTTGGGGCCTTTGCCGTCTGAAGACCTTCGGTCAGAACCTGTGTCATCGGATGATCGGGGTCCTGCTCGGCATAGCCCGCGTGCAGTTCGGCCAGCGCCGTGTTCTGGTCGCGATCCGCGGGAAGGCTCAGCGCCCAGTCCAAAAAGATGCTGCGACACTCTGGCAGGGTGATGCCGTCGATTCGATAGGCTTCGCGGATCAGACCCTTGTGGTCGTTGGGATCACTGCTGCGCGCCATCTTCTTCCCCCTTGATCACGCCGCCGATCAGATCGGCCGCGGTCGTGTAACATTCCTGCAATGCCGCCTGCAACGCCTCGACCTGTTCGAACCCGGTAGCGCGGCACAAAAATGCAGCACCGCCTTCTCCGATCTTGTCGGCATCGATCGTCTTGCCCGACAGCAACCGCGCGGCGCATTGCACCGACCAGCATAAGTCATAGCAGTCTTTCAGAGATTGCGCCTGCGCGACATCCAGCAAACCGGCTGCGACGGCGCCATCCAGACCCGACGCGACATCGCGCTGCGCAGACCCCGCCAGCAAAGCACCGGTTTCCGCCATCAACTCGATATCCATCAGCCGGCCGGGGCCGTTCTTGGCATCCCAGATACCGGCGGGTGCCTTGGCCGCGGCCAGGCGCGACCGCATCTCGGCCACTTCGCGCAGCACCTTCCCCTGCTCTCGCGGGTGCGACAGAAACTCAGTGCGGAAGGTTTCGATTTCCTCGGCCAGCCCGGCATCCCCGGCAACAACATGCGCGCGGGTCAGGGCCAGATGCTCCCACACCCAGGCTTCGTTCCGCTGGTAATTGACAAAGCTGGCCCAACTGGTCGCAACCGGCCCCTGGTTGCCCGAGGGACGCAACCGCATATCGACCTCGTACAAGCGTCCTTGCGACATCGGCGCGGACAATGCCGTGATCAGGGCCTGCGTGAACCGCGCATAATACGTGCGCGTGGCCAAAGGGCGCGGACCGTCAGACATGTCCTGATCCAAAGGATCGTAGATCACGATCATGTCCAGGTCGGATTGCGAGTTGATCCGGCCTGCCCCCAGCGACCCCATCCCAAGCACGGCAGCGCCGCGCCCCGGTGCAGGGCCGTGTTTGCGGGCGAAATTCTCGGTGACATGCGGCAGGATGGCCGCGATGACCGACTGCGCAAGCTCGGCATATTGCCGACCTGCCTTTTTTCCGTCGATCAGGCCGCGCAGGTGATGCACGCCGACCCGGAAATGCCATTCCTTGCACCAGCGCCGGGCAAGATCAAGCTGGGTTTCATAATCCGTTTCTTCTGACAAAGCCTGCGTCAATTCCGTCTGCAAGGCCTCTTGCCCGGGCCAATCCGCAAAGAAACTGCCCCCGATCACCGCATCAAATACCGACGCGTTGCGGGACAGGTGCGAAGCCAGAGCATGCGAGGTTCCGACGATATCGATCAACAAGTCGATCAGTTGCGGATTCGCCTCGAACAGCGAAAACAGCTGCACCCCGGCTGGCAGGCCAGCCAGGAACCCGTCCAAAGCCATCAGTGCTTCGTCGGGCTTGGCGGTTTTGGCCAGACGTGACAGCAACTCGGGGCGCAGACGTTCGAAAATCCGCGCGCCGCGCTGGGACCTGAGGGCCGGATATGTCGTCCATCGGGCCAGAACGTTCTTGTCGAACTCCGCCTCCTGTACGTGGGCGGGCGCTGCACCAGGTCCGGGGGCAAAGAACCCTTCGGTCAGCTCATGCACTTCGGTCAGGCGGGTTTTCAGGTCCTGCGTCAACTCGGCGCTGCTGATCCCCATCAGGCAGGCGACCCGTTCGATCCCGTCGGGAGAGTTTGGCACCTTGTGGGTCTGCGCATCGTGAATCATCTGGATGCGATGTTCGACTTCGCGGTGCGCCCGGTAATGATCGGTCAGCTTGTCCGCCACATCCTGTGGCACCCAGCCTTTTGCCGCCAGCGCCGCCAGCCCGGGAACCGTGCCACGCACCCGCAGGTCAGCGTCCCGCCCGCCCGCGATCAACTGGCGGGTTTGCGTGAAAAACTCGATCTCGCGAATACCGCCCTGCCCCAGTTTCATGTCGTGACCGGGGATCGACAAAGACCCGCCCGTCCCCTTGTTTTCACGGATGCGCAGGCGCATGTCATGAGCGTCCTGAATGGCGGCAAAGTCCAGATGACGGCGCCAGACAAAGGGGCGCAAGCCGTCAAGGAAACGCTGCCCCGCATCCAGATCCCCGGCGCAGGGCCGCGCCTTGATGTAAGCCGCGCGCTCCCAGGTACGACCGAGGCTTTCGTAATACCGCTCGGCGGCCTCCATCGCCATGCAAACCGGTGTCACGGCCGGATCGGGGCGCAGCCTCAGATCCGTTCGAAACACATAGCCATCCGCCGTCTTCTCGCTCAACGTCGCGCAGAAATTGCGCGTTGCCCGAACCATGCCTTGCCGGGCCTCGTAAAAGTCATCGGGGTCAAAGCGCGTTTCATCAAACAGGACGATCAGATCAATATCCGAGCTGTAGTTCAGCTCATGCGCGCCCATCTTTCCCATCGCCAGTATGACCAGGCCGGCTGCGGTTTCGATGTCATCCTCGGTCATGCCCGGCAGCTTCTTGCGCCGGATCAATGTTGCGATCTCGGCCTTGGCGGCAACATCTGCGGCCAGCGCACCGAAATCGGTCAGGGCCGCCGTGACCTTCTCCAATGGCCACGCACCTGCAATATCGGCCAACGCCGTGAGCAGAGCCATTCGTCGCTTTGCCTGCCGCAATCCGGGTTTCAACTGATCCGGCGGCAGATCACGCGCAGCAGCCATGACGTCAGCCAATGCCTGATCCGGGTGCATCAGGGCCTCGGGCAGCCAGCCCTTCTCTTGTTCGACCAGACGTTTCAGATAGGGGCTCGAACCGGCGGTGCCCGCCACCAATTCCGCCATCTCGGTCCGCAGATCAGGCATCAGGGCCCGCGCTTCGTCCCCCAGGGATGGATCGAAAGCGCGCGGAAGTCGTGAAATGGCAAGAACGTCAGTCATAGGCGCAAACTGCGCATCGCGGCGCGCGATCGTCAATGGGGCATTCTGATCAGGTATTCTGAACCGGCGTGTCCTGACTGAAACTGTTGACCCAAACGTCGTCTCTGCGTTCCCACAAAGAAGAAATCAGCATCACCTCGCGCGTTATCGCACCCGGGCGCAGGTAATCGGCTTTGTAGGACAACAGGACGATATCCGGTGTCAGAACGCGCAATCTCGCGTCGCTCAATTCAAACTCGGCCATCGTCGGTGCGTCTGCAAATTGACCGACATGATCGTCACGATTGGCAAATCCCGTCGGATAGACCCCAAGAAAATCCGCGCTCAGCAACGCCCGGTCTGCGCTTGCGTTGCCCTCAACCAGCGCCATCCAGACCTGCTTTTCCAAATTCAGAATCTCACTCAGCGCAGGTGCCGTTTTGTGTTCTGTCATATCCATTTCCGCAACCTGCGGCTGATGACGCTCACCGTCAACTGGCTTGCTGAATGTAAATCTTTTTTACATTGAGCCCTTGCAACCCCCGCCCACGACCCCATCTAAGCAATGTGAAAAGAGTTTACATCAACCCTGGAGAGCTCAAATGACCGCATTGTCCGACCCCGCCGTCCCCGCGAATCCGGGATGGCTTTACCGAATCGAGGCCTGGCTGGATGACAAAGGCAAAGGGGCCTGGATCGCTGCCATGGTCCTTGGTTTCATCTTCTTCTGGCCGGTTGGCCTGGCCCTTCTGGCTTACATGATCTGGAGCAAACGCATGTTCAGCAAATCCTGCAGCCGCCGCAAATCCTGGCACAGCCACATGAGTGCAATGAAGCCCTCGGGCAACAGCGCCTTTGACGCCTACAAAGCAGATACCCTGGCCCGCCTGGAACGCGAACAACAGGACTTTGAGGCGTTCCTGCGCCGCCTGCGCGATGCCAAGGACAAGGCCGAATTCGACGAGTTCATGGACGAACGCGCCCGCGAGAACCATGAAGACGACGGAAATGCCAAGCCTGCCTGATTGACCTTGCCCTGTCCCGGCACTCCGGGACAGGGTACCCTGACACATTTTTTCGGACCTGACGAATGAACCACTTGCCTGACCCGGATACCCAACCAGAATTCTACAACTCGGTGACAAGCAAACGCTTTGTCGCTTGGTTGTTTGATGTCGCCTTCATCTCGCTGCTCTGCACGGTGGCGATCCTGTTGAGCGCAGGCCTCGGCCTGTTTTTTCTGGCGGCGATCTATGCCGTGATCAGCTTTGTCTATCGCGTTGTAACCATCACCAACGGCTCGGCCACATTGGGCATGCGGTTCATGGGAATCGAATTGCGCGACGCATTCGGAGAGCGGATGGATATGGGCAAGGCCATCGCCCACACAGCCGGCTATTTCGTCAGCATGGCGGTCGCGGTGATCCAGATCATCTCGGTGATCATGATGCTGACCAGCGCCCGCGGCCAGGGTCTGACCGACAGTTTTCTGGGCACGGTCATGATCAATCGACGGGCCTGACACGCGGTTGCGCGAAACACTTGGCGGCCTCGGGAACGGTTGCTATCATCCCACCCGAGGCTACCTGGGAATTTCATGCGACACACGCTGCCAATTGCGCCACAATTCTATGTCACGGCCCCGCAACCCTGCCCCTACCTCGATGGCAGGATGGAGCGTAAGCTGTTCACCGCGCTTCAGGGCGAAGGTGCGGAACAGTTGAACAATTCCCTGTCGCAGCAAGGGTTTCGCCGGTCGCAGAATGTACTCTACCGCCCTTCCTGCACAGATTGCGCAGCCTGCCTGTCCGCCCGGATCGACGTCTCGGCGTTCCGCCCGACAAAAAGCCAGAAACGCGCTGTGAAACGCAACGGATATCTGCAACGCCGCGCCACATCGCCCTGGGCCACGGACGAGCAGTATGAGCTGTTCCGCCGCTATCTTGACACCCGGCACGCCGATGGCGGCATGGCCGACATGGACGTGTTCGAGTTTGCGGCAATGATCGAGGAAACCCCGATTCGAAGCCGCGTGGTGGAATATGCAGATCCTGAGACCGGCGACCTGATCGCTGTCAGCCTGACCGATGTGCTCGATGATGGGCTGAGCATGGTCTACTCTTTCTACGATCCGAACCAGCCTCAGAATTCTCTGGGCACCTATATGATC
The DNA here is from genome assembly GCF_059613405.1 of Ruegeria sp. BHSA118. Lineage (NCBI taxonomy): Bacteria > Pseudomonadati > Pseudomonadota > Alphaproteobacteria > Rhodobacterales > Roseobacteraceae > Ruegeria > Ruegeria sp. BHSA118. Next base: position 74,419 of record NZ_JBXWSM010000001.1, on the reverse strand, counting down.
CTGGACCACATCGAGATCGCGCGCGAAGCCGGCCTGCCCTTTATCTACCTGGGCTATTGGGTCCCCGGCAGCCCCAAGATGGGCTACAAGGCAAAATTCTCCGGGCTTGAGGCCTATGTTCAGGGCGAATGGCAAAAGATCACAGATCCGGATACCTTCTGCTCTTCCGCACGGCACCCCCTGTCCACCGCTCCGATTGCCGAGCAAGTGGCCAATATCCAGCTTCCCGACCGCCACCCCACCAAGGGCTGACCATCCCATGAAACAGAACCTGCACGCCGTCACCCTCGTGGTGCCGGATTACGATGATGCACTTGCGTTTTACACGGAAAGACTTGGCTTCCAACTCTTGAAGGACATCGATCTCGGGGGCGGAAAACGCTGGGTCCTGATCACACCGCCGGGTTCAGACGGCGGCGCCCTTCTTCTGGCCAAAGCCGACGGGCCTGAACAACGCGCCGCCATCGGCAACCAGACCGGCGGCCGTGTGGGCTTTTTCCTTCAAACCGATGATTTCCAACGCGACTACACACAGATGCGTGCCAACGGGGTCCATTTCGAAGAACTCCCCGCTTTGAATCCTATGGCACAGTCGCCGTCTGGCGCGATCCTTACGGCAACCGCTGGGATCTGATCCAATTCACCTGATCCGCTTCTTCATCTGGCCGAAAATATCCCGGGGATGAATTGGCCGCAGGACAAGAAGGGGCTGGCCCCTTCCCTGCAACAAACAAGAAAAAGGGGGCCCACGGGCCCCCTTTTGCATTTTGATGATCCGGATCAGTTCGGGATCAGGTCCGGTACGATCGTGACAATCGCCGGGAAGAACCACAGAATTGCGATCCCTACCACCTGGATCAGAACAAACGGAATGATCCCGCGATAGATATGGCCCGTCGTCACTTCCTTCGGCGCAACCCCTCGCAAGTAGAACAATGCGAACCCGAACGGTGGTGTCAGGAAGGATGTTTGCAGGTTCACCGCCACCATGATCGTTACCCATTTCGGATCGAACGACCCGCCATAGATCACCGGACCCACAATGGGGATCACGATGTAGATGATCTCGAGGAAATCCAGCACGAAGCCCAGTATGAACAACACCAGCATCACGATCAGGAAGACCGTGAACTCGTTGTCAAAACTCTTCAGGAATTGCTGGATATAGTGCTCCCCTCCGAACGAGATCACCACCAGGTTCAGCAATTGCGATCCAATCAGGATGGTAAACACCATCGAGGTCACCTTGGCCGTCTCACGCACCACCGGGGTCAGAACTCCGCTGGAGTACAGCACCCAGCACCCGAACAGCAGCCCGAACAAGGCATACAGATAGGCCGCATATGCGATGATGAAGGCGATCCAGGTCTCCAGCGTCACGTTGCCCTGATTGACCCGCAGGTCAAAGTTCACCCCCATCAGCAAGGCGATGATCACGGCAAAGGTCGACCAGATGATCACCTTGCCCGATCGCCCCTGATCCTGAAGCTTGCGATAGGCCGCCAGCATGATGGCGCCACCCGCCCCCAGCGCCGCCGCCGGCGTCGGGTTGGTCACCCCCCCCAGGATCGATCCCAGAACCGCGATGATCAGAACCAGCGGCGGGAAGACCACGCGGATCAGGTCATTGGTCGCACATCGCGCCGCGGCTTCCCTGCAACCATACATGGCCAGCGCAAATGGCAACGCGAGCAACAGGAACGTCGCACCCGAAGATGTTGTGGGCGAAATCAGCAAGATATCGACCAACACCATAAGCAGCAGACCAATCGCACCAACGATAAGCGGCTGTGGCGCACGCGAGGGGGCAATGCCACGACCCAGAACCAGAGTGAGGCCCAACAGCACGACGGTGATCGCGACACCTGTGCCAATTGGTGCGGCTGATGCAATCATTTCCTGTTGTACAGCGGCCAGTTCTTCTTCGGTCAGGCGCTGAGACTCCGCTGCACCGCCAGCGGCGTCAATGGCTTCCTGCTCGGCCACCGCCTGATCCCAGGCGGCCTGACCATGCAGATCGATCATCGATGCCTTGCATTCTTCCGACACGTTGGTACGCAACGATGCACCCTGCCCGATATCCGAGAAAGCCGAGACCGAGATGCTTTGGCTGCCGATCACGCCGACATTGTCCAGCAACACCGCGCCGACGATCAGCGCAACCGGTGCGCCCAGCAGCCAGGTCAGACCTTCGGATCGGGTGATCGGCTCGCCTGACCCGCCTGACAGCGCCACGGCAGGTGCCTTATGGGGATTCAGCAACGCATAGCCAAACGCATACAACGCATAAAGCAGGGCCAGAAGAATCCCCGGCAAAAGCGCTGCCTGGAACAAGGTTCCGACCGAGACAACCGCAGGTTCCCCCAAATAGGTCAGCGCATCGGTACATCCTGCCTCAACGGCCCGCGTCTCTTGTGCTGTCGAGTAGAGATCACCCGCCAGCGTGCCAAGCAGAACGATCACGATCGACGGCGGAATGATCTGCCCCAGCGTCCCCGAAGCTGCGATCACACCGGTTGCAAGTTCTGGCGAGTAATTGTTCCGCAACATGGTTGGCAGCGCCAGCAGGCCCATTGTCACCACGGTCGCGCCGACAATGCCGGTAGAGGCCGCCAAAAACGCCCCCACAACCACGATCGACACCGCCAGACCGCCCGGCAGCGGCCCAAAGACGCGCGCCATCGTCGTCAGCAGGTCGTTCGCGATTTTTGAACGTTCCAGCGTGATGCCCATCAGAACGAACATCAGCACGGCCAGCAATGTTTCGATGGATTGCCCGGCCAGAACACGTTCGTTCATACGGTTCACGATGAACGACACGTTGCGGTCCAGCGCGGTTTCCCAACCTTGCACAAAAACCGGCTCGGCGATCCTTGGCAAGTCCGGGTATCGGAACACGGAAATGACATCCGCCTTGACCCCGGAGTTCACCAGATCTCGATAGGCTTGCGAGCCCGTGTCGATTGCCTGGTGGACCAACAGCCCGGCGCTGTCCAGTGCGGCAATGATCCCGAAGGAAATCACCCCGGCGCCACCGATGGCAAAGGCCACCGGGAAGCCGGAAAGGATGCCCCCGAAGAGGCAGAAAAATACGATAATGAGGCCTATCTCGACGCCATCAAGTCCGAATAGCATTGTCTGGTTCTCCGTCCTTAATGCGCGCCTTCATAGGCTTCTTCGCCCTCACCAAGGCTGTCCTTGTCGAGGTATTTTCCGGTGCTTTCCGGCCCTTCCACGAACTCCAGATACGAGCGATACAGGAATGCGATTGCGTGCAGGAACACCATCGCGGCAAAAGCCACCAGCAAGATCTTGAACAGGAAGTAGGCATTGAAGCCATTGGGGCTGAACCCGATGGTTTCCACGTTCCAGCGCAGCGCACGGGACTTGGCCACCAAACGGTCCAGCGTGTCACTGGCCGAAGGTTTCGGCACGATCAGATGCCGCCACATGAAGTACCAGCCATACATCCACGTCAGCACGGCCACAGGCATCATGAAAAGCAGAGAGCCCAGCATGTCGATCACCCGTTTGGCACGGTGGCTGATGCCGGCATAGATGAGGTCAACACGCACGTGACCACCCTGCACGAATGTATAGGTACAGCACAGGCACACAACCATCGCGTTATACAGCTTCAGTTCCTCAGCGTACCAGCTGATATCCATCTGGACCGGAATACCCAACCCAAATGACATATCGGGTCGGGTAAAGACCCGCTGCATGAAAACGATCACGATCTGCTGGATCACCATCAAAAGGCCCGCCCAGGCAAAGAAACGCCCGGTCGTATTGGCAAACCCCTCAAGGCCCCGCACGATGGCCCACATGAAGTTCCGATAGTACAGCCCGATGGCCGTCAGAACCAGAAAGATCGTGAACACCACAAAGAAGAACTCGACCGAACCGCCGTAATAGACAAAGCGCATGATTGACGCCTTGTCGGACCAGTCCAGCCAGAGTTGCGGATGCGTGATGGCGTATCCGAAATTATAGAAGGCTTCGGCAATGTTCTGAATGAACCAGACCAGTCCATTCCACAGGGCGCCGAAGAACGAGATACCGTTTTCGTCCTGCATGTTGTCCCCAGGTCGTCTCAGTTGTGCATGGGATTATTGTTGCTTGCCCAATCCCCTTAGCGCAACGGGAAAGGCTCCCCCGCCAAGCGGGGGAACCGGTTTTCCTTGGATCAGAATGGCTTAGCCGCGAACACGGTCGCGCTGAGCGGTGTAAACACCCGACGACAGGTTGTTCCAAGCAGACGATGCTGCCATCGACGTCATTGCGCTGTCGTGGATCTTCTTGAACAGTTCATCGCCCATGTTCTCGTCCAGCACTTCCTGGCTGGCCTTGCCGAACGCGTCCCAGACACTGTCCGGGAATTCCAGAACCTTGACGCCACCCGCCTGAAGACGCTGCAGCGCTGCGCCGTTGTTTGCCAGGAACTGCGCCAGGTTCCACTGGTGCGCTTCGGCGGCAGCGATCTCGATGATCTTCTGCTGTGCCGGGGTCAGTTCATTGAACACGTCGCGGTTGGTTGCCAGCGACAGACCTGCGCCCGGCTCGTGGAAGCCCGCAGTGTAGTAGGTCTTGGTGATTTCCTGGAAGCCGGCCTTTTCGTCGGCCCATGGACCGATCCACTCGGTACCGTCGATCGCGCCGGACGACAGCGCCTGATACACTTCCGACCCCGGAATGTTCTGTACGGATGCGCCCAGTTTACCCAGCGCCTTGCCGCCCAGACCCGGCATACGGAACTTCAGACCATTGAAGTCTTCGGGGCTGTTGATCTCTTTCGAGTACCAGCCACCTGCCTGCGCACCGGTGTTGCCGGCCAGGAAAGACTTCAGGCCAAAGATTTCGCCCAGCTCGTCATGCAGCTCCATACCGCCGTCATGATAATACCAGTTCACCAGTTCCTGCGCCGTCATGCCGAAAGGAACGGCCGTGAAGAACGCATAACCCGGGTGCTGACCCACAAAGTAATAGTCAGCGGCATGGTACATGTCGGCCTGACCCGACGACACCGCGTCAAATACTTCGAAGGCGCCAACTAGCTCGCCCGCTGCCTTGATTTCAACATTCAGGCTGCCATCGGACATGGCATTGATGCTGTCGGCACAACGCTGCGCGCTGTCAAACACGCCCGCCAGACCACGACCCCACGAGGTCACCATGGTCAGCGTACGCTGGCCCTGCGCATAGGCCGGTGCCGCCAGTGCGGTCGCGGCAGCAGCCGAACCGCCCAGCGCGGATTTTTTCAGAAATGAACGACGATCCATATGAGTATTCCTCCCCTTCATAGTCACGGTCCGGCAGAACCGGACCTATCGCATTCAGTGCGCGTCAGCCTAATCGCACCGAAGTGAAAGGGAATACCTACTACTGCGTAGAGAATCGATTTCTTTGCTTTTTTTCTGCCAGAAATCGGGCGGTGAAGCCCGGCGGTTATAGTGATCATCGTTGTATTTGCCGGACAAAGCCCAATCTTTTTGCATTTTCGCCGCTGCTTGCGTATCGATTCGTCCATGCAAAGACTCCGACATCTGGTCTCGCTGACCTATGCGCAGAAATTGTCACTGGTTGCCGCAATCCCGCTGGTCGTGGCCGTGGCGGCAATAGCCGTGCTTGTGGCATACGAGGCGCGCGCGACCGCCGAGCGTGAGATCGAAGCGTTGGAACGCAGCCTGGTCGAAGCCAAGAAGGAAGAGCTGCGCAACTACGTGACACAGGCCCGCAACGGGTTCGCGTACATCTATGGCCGGGCCGAGCCTGATGATGAGGTCGCGAAAAACCTCGTGTCCCAAATCCTGTCGGCAATGATCTATGGTCAGGATGGGTTCTTCTTTGTTTACGATTATGACGGCAACAATCTGGTAAGCCCCCGCCAGACGCAGTTCATCAACCGAAACTGGGAAGGGCTGACGGACAGCGATGGCACTCCGATCGTTGACGAGTTCATCCGCCTCGCCCGCCAGGGGGCTGGTTGGCACAGCTTCATGTGGCAAAAGCCTTCGACCGGAGAGGAAGCGCAGATGATTGCCTATGTCGTCGGGCTTCAGGACTGGCGCTGGGTCGTGGGGACCGGTGTCTTCATCGACGACATCGTTGCAACGGTCGCCAACGCCAGGGCCGAGGTCGAGGCCCGCGTTCAGCGCACCTTCATGTATATCGGCGCGATCGTTGTGGCGGCGGTGCTCATCGTTTTTGCATCCGGCATGTTGCTGAACATCCGCGAGCGCAGACTTGCGGATGCCAAGCTGAAGGAACTGACCCAGCGCGTCTTCGATGCCCAGGAAGAAGAACGAGGCCGGGTTGCCCGCGAACTGCATGACGGCATCAGCCAGATTCTGGTGGGTGTACGCTATGCGCTGGACAACGCGCGGCGCCGCCTGTCCCGCGGCGATGACGCGGGCGCACGCGATCCGCTGGACAAAGGGATTGACCATCTTGGCACCGCCATCACCGAGGTCCGCCGCATCAGTCGCGACCTGCGCCCCGGCGTGTTGGATGATCTGGGTCTTGGACCAGCGCTGAAAGCCCTGACCGACGATTTCCGGGACCGCACCGGGATCGAGACCGAATTCTCGACCGTGGTGTTCCGCAACCGGCTGGATCAGGACAGCAAGATTGCCCTGTATCGCATTGCGCAAGAGGCGCTGACCAATATCGAGCGCCACTCTGGCGCCACGCATGTTACCATCGACCTGCGCGGGCACAAGAAAGGGGCAACCATGCGGATCACCGACAATGGCCGGGGCATCCGGACCGATCCCGGCACCCCCAGCACCGGGATCGGGTTGCGCAACATGCAAGAACGCATCGAACAGCTTGACGGGTCCCTGCGCATTCTGTCATCACGCGGACCGCGTGGCGGCACCGTCATCGAAGTCAGCCTGCCGCTGAGCCACCTTCTGCCGCCGCAGGAAGACGCAACACCGAACCGAAAGGCCGGCACATGAGCGCCGAAAGCATCCGAGTTCTTATCGTCGACGACCATCCTATGGTGGCCGAGGGCATCCAGTCCATCCTCGAAAGCTATGATGAGATCCAAGTGGTCGGTACGCTTGGCAGCGGACAGGCGGCAGTGGATCAGGCTGTTGACCTTGCCCCGGATGTGATCCTGATGGATCTGAACATGCCCGGCCTCGGCGGTCTCAGCGCCACGGAAATCATCCTGGAACGATTGCCGGAAACGCGCATCCTGATCCTGTCGATGCATGACAGCCCGGAATACATCTCGACCGCGCTCAGTCATGGTGCCAAAGGATACGTGCTCAAGGATGTGCCCACGGAAGAGATCAAGCAGGCCATTGATGCGGTGATGCGGGGTGAACGGTATCTGTGCACCGGCGCCAGCGGATCGCTCAAGCCCAAGGGCGACAACGTGCGCGAAGCGCTGACCGGACGTGAACAGACCATTCTGCTGGAACTGGCGCAGGGCAAATCCAACAAGGAAGTTGCGCAAACGCTGGATATTTCCGTGCGCACGGTCGAAACGCACCGCAAGAATATCAAACGCAAACTCGGCATATCCTCGACCGCCGGGCTGACACGCTACGCTTTGGAACATGGCGTGCTGCAAGGGACTGGCGTCGGTTTCTGATCTGCACGCGCCCGCAGCGCGCAGCGCTGCCCGGCCCAACCAGAGGATACGCGCCACAGGCGTGTTGACGATGGGCGGGAGCGCTACCCGCCGGGTCCAAGACCTTCTCCGAAAAAAACCAATGTCCCGTCTTCGTCCAGAACGTGGAATTCACGCTGATTATAGGGCTGATTGAACGGCGGCCTGACACGGCCTTCGGGCAGATCGGCCAATCGGTCGCGCAGGCTGTCATAAAGCCCATCAATATCTTCAACATCGATATAGAAGGAGTGTTCATCACCCAATGGCTTGCCGTCATCCCGGGGTGGGCACTCCAAAAGGCGGATCGCAACAGGACCACGTTTCAAAAAGGCATAATTGTCCTGCGTGAACCCACAGGTGAACCCAAGGCGATCACAATAGAAGTCGATCTGGTCCTTCAGGGACGAGCACAACACAAATGGTGTAAGCTGCAATATCCTAGGCATCTGACTCTCCGGACAGGAAACAGATGCATTCTACCGAGGTTGAACCTTCAATCCAGCAATTGATCCTTTCGCAGCCCCGCGCGCTTGTGGTGATGCGGCAAAACGCGGCCATACAACTGCTGCGTCCGCTCGACCCCACCGCACATGCCTTCAGCCTCGACAAAGGAAAAGATGCCGACATAACGGCGGCGCTTGCCTCTGACCGGAGCAACCCGGTGCAGTGAATACCGGCCCTTGAAAATCTGCAAATCCCCCGGCCGCAGCTCCAGCCGGCGAACGCGCCCCATGTTCCCATCGAGAACCGAGGCCACAAGATCAAAGTTTTCACGTTCCGCCGTCCGCAGGTTGGGCGCGTACTCGAACGCGCCGCCCGTCTCTCCGTTCTGGATGGCCAGCGTCACGGTGTAGTTGTTGGTGTCGAAATGCCAGGGAAAGCCCTGCCCTTCTTCCACGACATTGATGATCACGTCCGCCAATGGATCATCGTAGCGGAAAAAGCGGTCTTCGGGTTCATTCAGGGCATCGCGGACAAAGGGAAGAAAGCCGTCGAACTCGTAGATTCTCCGTAACGGGCCGGAGTTCGAAAGATTGTCCGCCGGGACAAAGGCGTTCGAACGATCATAGAACCGGCGGATCGGATGGGCGGTGCCAAGCCTTGGATCGTCCTTCGTGAAATAGGCGTTGGTTCTGTTGAAGGACCGGTGCGCCTTGGGCGCCACCCCCTCGGCTTCTTGCACCAGAAGCTTGACCCCTGCTTCGTGCACGAAACCCGGCAGAACAGCACATCCATCCTGCTCCAACTCGCGTCTCAAATCCTCGATCAGCCGATCATAAGCCGGTGAATCCGGACGATCGATTGGATAGCGGCCAAGATCAACCAGGTCCTGCAACATTTCAAGCCTCCGGGTTTTGCCCCCTGCACGTTCAGCGTGGCGCAGAAAAAACTAATGATCATGCCCGTTTCGGACATCGGCCTGACGCTTTCAGACCGCCTTATCCGCACACAAAACGGCCAATTTACCCGCGGAATTCCCGGAAATTCCCGACATGCGGCAATCTGCGCAATAAAATGTCGCAAAATACCGCCCCTGAGATAGAAAATTGGTGCAATTGCCTGTTGACGCCCCTTCCCCCCGACCATAATGTCGCCTCCAAGCAAAAAGGAGCCTCTGGCGATGAGAACGCTAGTCGTAATCGTAGGAACCACGCGCATGGGCCGGTAACGGTAAACCATAATCGAACCCATGCGCCTCCGAAAATTCGGGGGCTTTTTTTTGTCAAACGCAAGACACATGTCGCGAACGGAGCAAAGCAGATGACACGTGAGATGACCGGCGCAAAGATGGTGGTTCAGGCCCTCAAGGATCAGGGCGTGGACACGGTATTCGGATACCCCGGTGGCGCCGTCCTACCGATCTATGACGAGATCTTTCTGCAAAACGACATTCGCCACATTCTGGTGCGACACGAACAGGGTGCAATCCACGCCGCCGAAGGCTATGCGCGGTCGACCGGCAAGCCTGGTGTTGCGCTTGTAACCTCTGGTCCCGGTGCCACAAACGCCGTTACCGGCCTGACCGATGCGTTGCTGGATTCGATCCCGATTGTGGTTCTGACCGGACAGGTCCCGACCTTCATGATCGGATCGGATGCCTTTCAGGAGGCCGACACCGTTGGCATCACACGCCCCTGCACCAAACATAACTGGCTGGTAAAGGACACGAATTCACTGGCCGAAACGCTGCACGAGGCGTTCCATGTGGCCAAGTCGGGCCGTCCCGGCCCGGTTCTGATCGACATTCCTAAGGATGTGCAGTTTGCCACGGGTGAATACAACAGTCCGAAACCTTCAACCTCGCACTACCAGCCTGTGCTGAAAGGCGATCTGGAGGAAATCAACGAGCTTATTGCAGCCATTGAAAAAGCCAAGAAGCCGGTTTTCTATACGGGTGGTGGTGTCATCAACTCTGGCCCCGCAGCCAGCCAGTTGCTGCGCGAACTGGTGGATTCCACCGGCTTCCCGATCACCTCAACCCTGATGGGTCTGGGTGCCTATCCCGCGTCGGGTGAAAACTGGTTGGGTATGCTGGGGATGCACGGCCTTTACGAGGCGAACCTTGCAATGCATGGCTGTGACCTGATGATCAACATCGGTGCACGGTTCGACGACCGGATTACAGGGCGCATTGACGCGTTCTCTCCAAAGTCGAAGAAAGCCCATATCGACATTGATCCGTCTTCGATCAACAAGGTCATCCGCGTGGACATCCCGATTGTCGGCGACGTGGCGCATGTTCTGGAAGACATTCTAAAGGTGTGGAAGTCACGCGGGCGCAAGACCGATGCGGCAGCCGTCAAGAAATGGCAGGCGCAGATCGCCGAATGGCGCAAGATCAACTGCCTAGCCTTCACCAACAGCGAAAAGTCGATCAAACCGCAATACGCTCTGCAACGGCTTGAAGAACTGACGAAAAAGCATGATCGCTATATCACCACCGAAGTCGGCCAGCACCAGATGTGGGCGGCGCAGTACCTTGGGTTCGAAGACCCCAACCGCTGGATGACATCGGGCGGTCTGGGCACCATGGGTTATGGCTTCCCCGCCTCGATTGGCGTGCAGATGGCGCATCCGGATGCTCTGGTGATCAACGTCGCCGGCGAGGCCAGCTGGCTGATGAACATGCAGGAAATGGGCACGGCCGTTCAGTACCGCCTGCCCGTCAAGCAGTTCATCCTGAACAACGAGCGCCTCGGCATGGTCCGCCAGTGGCAGGAACTGCTGCATGGCGAGCGCTATTCACATTCCTGGTCCGAAGCCCTGCCCGATTTCGTCAAGCTCGCCGAGGCCTTCGGGGCCAAGGGGATCATCTGCAAGGATCCCGCCGATCTGGACGATGCGATCATGGAGATGATCAATTATGACGGCCCGGTGATCTTCGACTGTCTGGTTGAAAAGCACGAGAACTGCTTCCCCATGATCCCGTCGGGCAAAGCCCATAACGAGATGCTGTTGGGCGAGGCGGAAACGCAGGGCGTGATCGACAGCAAAGGCTCGGTTCTGGTTTAACAAAATTCGACGGATTTGGTTGAGCGCCGCGCTGTGCTCAACCTGTCAAGGATGATGAAAGGGACATAAATGTCTGCCCTACATATCAAAAAAGGCGCCACCCGCCATTCGGCCTATAACCTACGACCTACCTTCTCGGACGTGCAGGAACGCCATACCATTGCCGTTCTGGTCGAGAACGAACCCGGTGTCCTGGCTCGTGTGATCGGTCTGTTCTCAGGCCGCGGCTATAACATCGAAAGCCTGACCGTGGCCGAGGTGGATCACACAGGACACCTGAGCCGCATCACCATTGTCACCACAGGCACACCGCAGGTGATCGAGCAGATCAAGGCGCAGCTGGGCCGGATCGTGACCGTCCATGACGTGCATGACCTGACTGTCGAAGGTCCTTCGGTTGAACGCGAACTGGCCATTATCAAAGTCGTGGGTGAAGGCGACAAGCGGGTCGAAGCCCTGCGCCTGGCCGACATCTTCCGCGCCAATGTTGTCGACAGCACCCTGAACTCTTTCATCTTCGAAATCACCGGTGCGCCCGACAAGATCGACGCGTTTGCCGACCTGATGCGCCCGCTGGGCCTGATGGAAATCGCGCGTACCGGCGTGGCGGCCCTGCTGCGCGGCAATTGACCGACCTGTCCCGCCTTGGCACTTGTCTTGCAGCCAAGGCGGGAACACTTTTTAAGGTGGCCGGCGATTTGCAATTCAACTCTGGCGATCTGATTGCGCTAAAATTGCCATAGGGTCGGCTTTTCCCGAAAAAGATCAGGCATTTTCAGATAAAGCCTATTGCCTTTACACATGGGAACGTTAGCCTTGTCGCCGCAACGCGACGTGGGGATACGTTGCTTGGGGTCATTCTGTACGATTTTTGAATATGCACCGGGCTTCGGCGTCGGTGCGTTGACGGTTTCTTCCGGAAACTTAGCAAGACGTGGGCACCCATGACTGACGATATTCGTAGTCCGGCCGAGATTCGCGCAATGTTTGGTGCGAACCTTCGGCAATTGGCAAAGCGATACCGCTCGGTCTCGGCGCTGTGCCGCCAACTTGGCGTAAACCGCACCCAGTTCAACAGATACCTTTCCGGTGAAAGCGTTCCCAGACCGGATGTGCTGGACCGTATATGCCGGTTCTTCGATGTGGATGCCCGTGTTCTTCTGAAACCGCTGGACGAGATCGAAAGGATCGAAGAACACCCCGCAACTCCGGCCCTGACAGAGTTTCTAGGTTCTGGTGCGGATGCGATCGAGAAATCCCCGTTTTCACCCGGGTTCTACGCGGTGATCGAAAGCCTTTCGGCTGAACACCGGATGACCCTGCTGCACGCCCGACCCTTGGCCCAATGTACGTTGATCCGTGGCTACGTGTCACGTGCGGCAATGCCCGAGGCAACACCGAAAGCGCGGGAAATACAGGGGATAGCGGCCTCAAGCGGTGACACTGTCTATATGCTGACCTCCCAGCGGGAAGGTCAGAACAGCCGGGTCTATCTGATCTCTCCGGACCCTACGGGAACGGCAGTTCATTGGCGTGGGTCGGTCATCAGCCCGACAAATGCGACAACGCCCGAACCCGTTGTGCTGAAATACCTTGGGCACGACTCGACGGCCATTTTTGCTGCTGCGCGATTGTCGACAAACAACGTGGCTCAGCACTTGTAACCTACCGTCTCAGGTTGGTGTTTTCCCTTCATCGTTCCGCGTGATCTGCCGGTACAGATGCCAACTGGCATGTCCCAGCAACGGCAAAACCACCAGCAGCCCCAGAAACCAGGGCACCATCGCCAGAAATGTCAGCACCGCAATGAAAGCACCCCAGGCCATCATCACCGGAAAGTTCTCTGACACGTAGGTAAAGCTGGTGATCATTGCCGTTACAAAATCCAGCTCGCGGTCCAGCAGCAAAGGGATCGACAGAACGGTGATCATGTACAGTACGGTTGCAAAAACCGCCCCGACTGCCGTGCCGACTGCCAGCATTGTCAGGCCATTCAATGTCAGAAACACCTCAAGCGAGGTCGACACGTTGGTCATCGTCGCCAACCCCATGAACAGGGCAAAGATCATGTGCCCCAGAAAAAACCAGAAAAGAAACACGACGACTATGATCGCGCAGATCGAGGGCAACTGTCTGCGGCTTTGCTGCATCACGACCCCGAAGATCGCGCCAAAATCGAGCGGCTCGCCTTGTTCCAGCCTGTGCGATACCTCGTACAGACCAACAGCGGCAAACGGGCCGATCAGCGGAAACCCGATGGCCGCCAGAACCAGCCAGAAAGTTGTTCCGGTCTGAACTGTAACCCATGCCATCGCCCACCCGGACAGTACGTAAAACCCCGCAAAAATCAGGCCGAACAGCGGCGCGCGGCGAAAGTCGGCCCAGGCGCGCTGCAATGCAGTACGCAGCATGGTGGTATCGACCGGTCGCATATCCGGAACACCAAAGGGTTTTTCCATATTGTCTTCCTCCTCCCTGACCGGCGTTATGGCATCGCCGGCCTCTTGTTTGGCCAATTGGTTTCGGCGTGGTAAGCCGCTCCGACTGACAACAGTTTCCGGTCCGATCCTTTGGGCCCGAACAATTGAAACCCCATCGGCAGGCCCTGCGCGCCAAACCCTGCTGGCATGGCCAGACATGGCAGGCCGATCAGGCTGACCGGTATCGTGACATGCATCCATCGGTGATAGGTATCCATGGCCCGGCCCGCGATTTCTGTCGGGTAAGGCAAATCAACCGAAAACGGCCAGACCTGAGCAGAGGGCAGAACCAACGCGTCAAACTGTTCGAACAGGTTCGCCGCGCAACGGAACCATTCCGAGCGGATGACACTGGCGTGGTGCACCTCCATCGCACTCATTGCCAGACCTCGATCCAGTTCCCATTGTGCCGTGTCTTTCAAATCTTCCTTTTGCGATGCCAAGGGTTCCAGCCCGGCAGCTACGCTGAACGACCGCAAGGTGATCCAGCTGGTCCAGAGTTTTTCGGCATCGAAAGGCGGGGCGACGTCCTCGACCCGCGCGCCACGCGTTTCGAACACGCCCATCGCGTCTTTGCAGATGTCAAGAATACCGGGCTCGGTCGGAAAGGCGCCCCCCCAGTCGCCAAGCCACCCGATCCGCAGCCCTTGCAGATCCGCGGCGGTCACCGGCGACACCGGCGCACTTTCAACGGCCAGCGGCAAGCGCGGGTCCGGACCCGAGATGACGTCAAGCAGAACAGCCAGATCTTCGGGGCGGCGCGCCATGGGGCCCAGTGTCGACAACTGGTGCAAAAAGCTGTCCCCCACGGGATCGGAAGGCACCCTGCCCCAGCTTGGCCGAAAACCATAAACGTTGTTCCAGGCCGCCGGGTTGCGCAAGCTGCCCATCATGTCCGAGCCATCGGCCAGCGCAACCATGCCGGTCGCCAAAGCAACCGCCGCGCCGCCGGATGAGCCACCGCAGGTACGGTTGGCGTCATAAGGGTTGCGTGTTGCGCCATAGACCGGATTGAACGTGTGCGATCCCAACCCAAATTCCGGCGTATTGGTCTTGCCGATCAGGATGGCACCGGCTTGCCGCATCCGGGCGGCGATCAGATCGTCGCTGGCTGGCACGTGGTCTTGAAAAACTGGTGATCCTTGCGACGAGACGACGCCCGCCACATTCACAAGATCCTTGACAGCGATTGGAAGGCCGTGCAGCGGGCCGATGATCGGGCCGTCGTCACGGGCTTTCGCCTCGGCCATCAAACCATCTGAATCCCTTAGCGCGACGATGGCATTCACCTCACCGTTGACCTTGGCGATGCGATCCAGCGTGGCCCGCATCACGTCCGAGGCTGAAACCTGCCGGTTGGCCAACTGTTTCAAAAGGTCTGTTGCCGATATCCGGGTCAGGTCCATGGCGCGCCATTCTGCTGTTGTTTCCAGCAGCCTAGCGGGCAGTTCAGATCATTTAAACCCACTGTTTACATGTATCTTTTCAACGTTGTCCCGGACGGCAAGGTCAGCGCGCTGATCTGCGAAAATGCAGGTTGCTGTCGGCCCCAAGCCAGTAGCGCAGGCAAAGAGCTATCGCGATGCAGCTGAGCACCAGCCAGATCCCGCCCCACAACATGGCAGAGCCACCGAATTCCTCGGCCAGCATGAAAGCATCCGACCGTGCGCCGGACCGTCGGATCGTATCATCGAAGATATCGAAAGGGACATAGATCATGCTGGTCAATCCGATCACGCGCAGCACCAGATCGCTTACATCCGGGCGCAGAAACCACGCCGCAGCAATCATCGCAGCCCCGGTTCCGATGCTGAAAACAAGGGCGAACTGGTCGCGGATATACATCACCGCCACCAGACACATGACGCCGCCAAAACCCGCCAGAACGGCGCGGTCGGCCCGTGTTCGCAGGGCAAGGATCAAAAGAGCCATGCCAAGCGCCAGTGAACCAAGATATCCGGCAGACAGGCTGAGAAAGCGATTGCCGTCCCGGCCAACGACAACGCCGCCCTGTTGTGATGAGATCGAAAAGCCTTCGACAGAGCCGCCCGTCATCAGGATCGTCACCGCATGAGACAACTCATGCAGAAAGACGACCAGTATCTTCAGTGGAACCGCAACCGGTGTGTTCCAGAGCGCAAAGACCAGACCGGTGATCAGGATTAGCTGCCAGTGCCCTTTCAGAACGCTCAGAAAAGGGCTATTACGCTTCACCTTAGCTGTCGCCCTGGGCCTCGGATCGGCTTTTGCCTGACACGTTCAGGGCCAGTGTGGCCGCCATGAAACCGTCCAGATCGCCGTCCAGAACACCCTTGGTATCCGAGGTCTCATAATTGGTCCGCAGGTCTTTGACCATCTGGTAAGGCTGCAAAACATATGACCGGATCTGGTTGCCCCAGCCCGCATCGCCCTTGGCCTCATGCGCCGCGTTGATGTCGGCGTTCCGGCGGTCAAGTTCCTGCTGGTACAGGCGCGACTTCAGGGCCTTCATGGCAATATCGCGGTTCTGGTGCTGGGACTTTTCCGAGCTGGTTACAACAATCCCGGTCGGGATGTGCGTGATCCGAACAGCCGAGTCCGTAGTGTTCACGTGCTGACCACCTGCACCCGATGACCGGTAGGTGTCGATGCGGATATCGGCCGGGTTCACCTCGATCTCGATATTGTCGTCGACCACCGGATAGACCCAGACCGAGCTGAAAGACGTATGGCGTTTTGCCGCCGAGTCATAGGGCGAGATCCGCACCAGCCGGTGTACACCGCTTTCCGATTTCAGCCAGCCATAGGCGTTGTGGCCGGAAATCTTGTAGGCTGCGGATTTGATCCCCGCTTCTTCGCCCGGTGTCTCGGATTGCAGCTCGACCGTGTAACCCTTTTTCTCGGCCCAGCGCACATACATGCGCGCCAGCATCGACGCCCAGTCGCAGCTTTCGGTTCCGCCCGCGCCCGAGTTGATTTCGAGGAAGGTATCATTGCTGTCGGCCTCACCGTCCAGCAGCGCCTCAAGCTCTTTTTTTGCGGCCTTGGTTTTCAGCGTCTTGATCGCGGCTTCGGCATCCTGAACGACTTCTTGGTCTTCCTCCATCTCGCCCAGCTCAATCAGTTCGATATTGTCGCTGAGATCGGTTTTGATGGACTCGTAGGTCTCGATCGCGTCGACCAGCATCTGCCGCTCGCGCATCAGTTTCTGCGCCTTTTCGGGATTGTCCCACAGGTTGGGATCTTCGACACGCGCATTGAATTCCTCAAGGCGATGCGGCGCGGTCTCATAGTCCATGCGCTGCGCCAGCAGCTCCAGCGACTTTTCGATTTCCGCCACAGTGTTCTGGGTTTCGGCGCGCATGGTCTTGTCCCAACTTGCTCAATCAGGCCTGCGTGATAGCAAGAGGTGCGAGACACCACAAGACGGGCTGAACGTGAATGCAAGGCACATTTAAAGAGTTTCTGGATCGATGGGAATTGCATCAGCCGGAACTGGTTGCCGAGACAGCCCAGGCGCGGGTGTGGAAGGTACAGTCGGAACACGGGCCCGCCGCCCTGAAACTCTATCGCGGACCGGATCGCGGCAACGAAGAACCCGGGACCGCGCTGTTGGAGGCCTGGCATGACCGGGGTGCGGTTCGGGTTCTCGACGAGGAACGGAATGCCGTTCTGATGGAATGGCTGGAAGGTCCGTCTTTGGGGGACATCGCGCGGGCAGGACGCCCTGAGGACGCTGTTGCGATCCTTGCAGAAATGGCAACGTGCCTGCATGGGAAGGCCACCGCTTTTGTCCACGGCTTGAAACCGCTGGACCAGGTGTTCGCCCCTTTGTTCGGCTGCGCCTTTGCTCCGGCCTGCCCAATCCTTCTGCGCAAGGACATGCTGTGCGCCATGAATCTGGGTCAGCACCTGTTGATCAGCCAGCCCACGCCGGTGCCCCTGCACGGGGATCTTCACCCGGACAACATTGTTCTGACCCACAATGGCCCGCGGGTTTTCGATGCCAAAGGATATGCAGGTGATCCGGCCTTTGAGCTGGCAAATGCATTGCGGCACCCAAAAGGCATGACCGATTTGGTGCGCAATCCCCGGCAGATCGAAACCTGCCTGTCGCTCTATTCCGAAGCCATGAAGGTTTCAGAGAAACGGCTGGCCCAATGGGCAGCCGCCAAATGCGCCTTGTCCATCTGCTGGCGATCCGGCGGTGCCATCGAAAACGACCCGGAAGCCGACCTTTTGCGCCTTTTTCTGGACGCGGCCGGTCAGTAAAGGCCGCCGGTACTCAGATCGCCTTGCGTGGCCTTGGGCCCGACCGTGATGGTTTGACCGGTGGAGGTCTGAACCTGCACACCTGCGCGCTGAGCTTCCTCGAACAAAGGCAGGTCGGAACCAATCGCAAATCCACCGTCATAAACACGGTCGATGAACCCATCGACACCATCGCGGAAGAATTCGGCCACGACATAGTCACCGGTGGCGTCATCCGGCAGGCGGGCGCCGCTGAAACGGTCAATTTTGATGAAGTGACCACCTTCCGGCACCTCGAACGGCCCGCCGCCATACTTTTCGACGGCTTTTTCCATGAAGCTCTGGAACACAGGGCCGCACAAGGTACCACCATAAGCCCCCCGCCCCATCGGGCGCGGTCGATCATAACCGATGTAGCAACCGGCCACGATGTTCGACGTAAAGCCGATGAACCACGCATCCTTGGATTCGTTGGTGGTTCCGGTCTTGCCTGCTGTTGGCACGGGCAGATTCACAACTCTGGATGCCGTCCCGCGGTCGACCACACCCTTCATCATCGATGTCAGCTGATAGGCGGTGATCGCATCCATGACCTGTGCGCGATCCGTGACAAGGGTCGGCGATTCATCTGGTTCCAGCCAGGTCGAGTTACAGTCCAGACACTGACGGTCATCGTGGCGATAGATGGTCTTGCCGAACCGGTCCTGAATGCGGTCGACCAGAGTCGGTTCCACACGCTGGCCGCCGTTGGCGAACATCGCATAGGCCGCGACCATCTTGTAAAGCGTGGTTTCCTCGGCCCCCAGTGAGTTGGCCAAAAACGCGCCCATCCGGTCATAGACACCGAACCGTTCCGCATAGCCGGCCACGACGGGCATTGTAACTTCCTGCGCCAGACGGATGGTCATCAGGTTCCGCGACTGTTCGATCCCTGTGCGCAAAGGTGTAGGGCCGTAGAACTTGTTGGAGGAGTTCTTGGGGCGCCACAGACCCTGCGGCGTGTTCACTTCGATCGGCGCATCGACAACGATGGTTGCGGGGCTGTATCCGCTGTCCAGCGCGGCGGCATAGACAAAGGGTTTGAAGCTGGACCCCGGCTGGCGCTGTGCCTGCGTGGCGCGGTTGAACACCGTGTCCTGATACGAGAACCCGCCCTGCATCGCCAGAACACGACCCGAGTTTACGTCCATCGCGACAAAGGCGCCCTGAACTTCGGGCACCTGACGGGCAGACCACTGCCCCTCTTCACCTTCCATCACCAGAATGACATCACCGCGTTTGAAGTTCGCCGCAAAATCACCCTGCATCCACTTGATATCGGACCGGGGAATGGTGCCATCAGCAGGGCCATCTTCAATCCCGACGGTAAGTCGCTGATCCGAGACATTCAGAACCACGGCGGGATACCAGCGGGTCGGCAGCACCACATCGCGCGGAATTTCCATCAGCGCCAGCGCCTGTCGCCATTGGGCCTCATCCGCCAGCTTTTCTTCTGCGATCACCTCACCCGTACCGCGCCATCTTCCGCGCGACCGGTCATATTTTTGCAACGCCGTGCGCAGGGCCTTTGCGGCCTCGACCTGCATTTCCTCGTCCACCGACGCACGAACCGTGAAGCCACCGGTAAAGAATTCACCTTCACCAAAGTCCTCGCTCAGCTGACGACGGATTTCATCGGTGAAGTAGTCGCGCGGCGGCAAGGCGGTGCGGAAGCTTTCGAAATCGCCGTTCTGGACCGAGCGCAGCGGCATCTCGACCTCAGCCTCATAGGTCGCCTGATCGATGTAACCGTTCTGCCGCATCTCGCGCAGCACATAATTTCTGCGGTCCAGCAGGCGTTCCTTTTCCCGAACCGGGTGGTAATCCGACGGCGCCTTGGGCATCGCGGCCAGCATCGCGGCCTCGTGCGGGGCCAGTTCCTGCAAGGTCTTGTTGAAATAGGTCTGCGCCGCGGCCGTCACACCGTACGAGTTCTGACCCAGAAAGATCTCGTTCAGGTAAAGCTCAAGAATCTGCTCCTTGTCCAAGGTATCCTCGAGCCGGGTGGCGAGGATGATTTCCTTGATCTTGCGTTCTGCCCGGCGGTCGCCCGACAACAGGAAGTTCTTCATCACCTGCTGCGTAATGGTGGACGCACCCCGCACGGTTCCGCCTTTGGTTCGCACCGCTTCGACACCTGCCGCGACAATGCCGCGTGGGTCATAGCCCTGATGGGTATAGAAATTCTTGTCCTCTGCCGAAATAAACGCCTGTTTTACCAGATCGGGAATTTCCTCAGAGGGTGTGAACAAGCGGCGTTCCTGCGCGAACTCGTCGATCAGCTGGCCTTCGCCCGAATAGATCCGGCTGATCGTCGGCGGCTTGTACTGCGCCAGCGATTCATGGCTGGGTAGGTCCCGGCCATACATCCAGAACACCGCACCAATCACCAGTGCGACCATGAAAATACCCAAGGTAACGAGGCTGAAGATGGCCCCGAAAATCGAAAGAATGAAACGGATCACGTTGCTGCCTTTTACTCGCGCTGCCGCCTATATAGGGATGACCCGGCGTAGGGTCAAAACACGATGGCCAATATTAGCCGGTTTGCGCCGCAAGGTCACTGGCCAATCAGGGATTTGCGGATCACATCCTGCTGACGCCAGTCTTCGATCCCCTGGAAGATCCCCAACGCCATTTTCGCTCGCCATTCCGAATTTTTCAGGTTTTCCCGATCTCTGGGGCTGGACAGAAATCCAAGTTCGATCAAGACAGATGGAATATCAGCCGCCTTGAGAACCGAGAACGAAGCGGTCCGCAGCGGTTTGCGGTTCATCGGCCCGCCTTGCTGCGCCATCCCATTGGCGATCGCGCTAGCCAATGACCTGGTCCGCGGCATCGTTTCCTGGCGCGCCAGATCAAGAAGAACATCGGCCACCTGATCATCGTCGCCATTCAGATCGATACCCGAGATCAAATCACCCCGATCATGTCGTTCAGCCAGTTTTGAACTGGCCACATCCGAAGCATCGGCAGACAAGGTATAGACGGCGGCCCCATGGGCCCTCCCTTCCGACAGGGAATCCGCATGCAGCGAAATGAACAGATCCGCGCCAGCCCGGTGCGCCAGGGCAATCCGACGCTCCAACGAGACGAACTGGTCATCAACGCGGGTCAGGACCACCTCATAACCACCTGATCGCAAGAGAACTTCGCGCAGTTCGCGGGCAAAGGTCAGCATCAGGTTTTTTTCATCAACGCCATCGATTTCGGCACCCGGATCAATCCCGCCATGCCCCGGATCAAGCATCACGCGCAACGGCCGGTCTGCCGAGCGCGCCGAAACCTGCGGCACATCAGCCGGTTCCGGCAGATCCCATCCCGAGTTGCGCGGCGCACCTGCGGTTGCGTTGAAAGTATCAAAATCCGTGCCCTTGAGGTTGAGAGACAGCAGTGCGGCCCCCGAATCCTCGGCAACTGACAATTCGGCAGTGTCTACGGCCATCGGTGCACCCAGTTCCAACACCAGCCGCGACCACCCCGGAACGTAGGCACCGAATTGCACGCCGCTGACGCGTTCAGATTGCAGGAAATCCGTTCGGTTCAGCCCGGTCCAGTCCACTTCGTTGAAGTCCAGAACCATCCGGTAAGGATCCTGCAAGGTGAAAATCCGGTACGGCACCCCCTGGCTCAGGCCGATATCCACGCGAACGCCGGTTCGCCCCACATCCGTGATGCGGCTTTGGTCGGGTTGAATGCGTGCCAGCGCACTGAAATCCTGCGCGACGGCACTGCCGCACAGCGCCCAGATCAGGGCGACGCAAATGAAGATCCTGCTCATGGCCTCAAGTTTTCCCGAGATCGTTTGCCGGGCAGCCTATACCACAAGGGCTGATTTGTGAACGGCTCAGGCAGGTTCCCCGATCACCTTCCGCTGGGTCATGAAAACGCGCAACCGTTCCAGCCCGTCCTGAATGTCGACCGTCGAACGCGCATAGGAAAAACGCAACGTCGTGTGGCCGCGTTGCGGATCGAAATCCAGACCCGGCGTGACCGCCACACCGGCCTTGTCCAGAATCTCGGCCGCAAATGCGCGGCTGTCATCGGTCAGGTCAGACACGTCGGCATATACATAGAAAGCCCCGTCCGGAGGCGCGATTTTCGTAAAGCCCGCCTTGGGCAGCCCGTCCAGCATCAGGGCGCGGTTTCGGCGGTACACGTCCAGATTGGCTTGCAGCTCGTCCTCGCAATCCATCGCGGCCAGTGCGGCAACCTGACTGGCATGCGGCGCGCAGATGAACATGTTCTGGGCTATCCGCTCGACCACGCGCACCTGATCCTCGGGCACGACCATCCAGCCCACGCGCCATCCGGTCATCGAGAAATACTTGGAAAACGAGTTGATCACATAGCACTCATCCGTCAGTTCCAGCGCGGTCACGGCCTTGGCCTCATATTCCAGGCCATGATAGATTTCGTCGCTGATGAAGGACGCCCCCTGCCCGTGTGCTGCTTCGATCAGCGACCCCATGGCGGCGTGATCCAGCATCGTGCCGGTAGGATTCGCCGGAGACGCCACCATCAGCCCTTTCAGGCCCATTCCCTGAATATCCGCTGCAACGGGTTGCAGACGGTTTTCAGGCGCGGTTGGCAGATCGACCGGCACCAATCCAAGTGCCCTGAGAATCTGGCGATAAGACGGATATCCCGGCGCGCCGATTCCAACCCGATCCCCGCTGTCGAACAACGCCGTGAAAGCCAGCAGAAATCCGCCGGACGATCCGGGCGTGATGACCACACGCCCCGGGTTCAGGTCCACATCGTACCACTCACCATAAAGCTGCGCGACACGCTTTCGCAGCGCAGGCAATCCCAGAGACACCGTATAGCCCAACGGGCTTTGATCCATCGCCTTCGCCAGCGCATCGGTCGCGCCCTTGGGTGCGCCGGTTCCGGGTTGGCCGACTTCCATGTGAATCACATGGCGGCCCGCTTCTTCCGCATGGCGCGCGGCCTCCATCACGTCCATCACGATGAAGGGATCGACCCCGGACCGGGTTGAGTTTCTCATGCCCATCTCCCATGTTGCAGTCATGGCTTTTGAACGCGTATCCCTGCTGACGTCAATCCCGGCTCTGATCCTGTCGGTTGGTGTCTGGCTGGCGGCGGCAACGCAATCCCATGGGCAAAGCCTGATCCGCGATCCCGATATCGAGCGTGGCCTGCGTGAACTGGCCTTTCCAGTTCTGCGCGCCGCCGGCCTGAACACCAATCGCGTTCAAATCCTTGTGGTCAATGACAACACGTTCAATGCATTCGTCATCGACTACAACGCCATCTATGTGAATTACGGGCTGATCCTTACGGTCGAAAGCCCCGAAATGCTGCAAGCGGTGATTGCGCATGAGGCGGCGCATATCGCGAATGGCCATCTGGCCCGCCGCGCCGAAAACCTGAAGGCGGCGCGGCGCAATGCGGGCCTTGGCACCGCTTTGGCCTTGCTTGCGGCTGCCGCCGGAGGGGGTGAAGCCGCCATTGGCATCGCCGCAGGCACCCAGGGCGCGGCATTCCGCAGCTTTCTGGGCCATACCCGCGCCGAAGAGGCCTCGGCCGACCGAAGCGCCGCAAGCTATCTGCGATGGGCTCAGATTTCCCCCAGCGGCATGGTGGAGCTGCACAGGAAATTCGCGGGTCAGGAATTGCTGAGCGTCGCCAACCAAGACCCGTATATGCGGTCGCACCCTACCAGTCGTGAACGGTTGCGCGCCGCCGAAGCGTTTCTGGATGAGTTCGGCGACAAGGCCGTTCCGAATGCCAATGCCGATTACTGGTTCGCCCGCGTCAAAGGCAAATTGTCGGCCTTTTTACGCTCACCCAGCTGGACATTACGGCGCGCAAATGAAGAAACCGCCCAGGACATCCGCCTGATGCGCGAGGCTTCGGCCCATCATCAGAACCGTGATTTGGATCGCGCGCGTGGTGCCATCGACAAGGCCCTGACTCTGCGCCCGAACGACCCATACTATTATGACCTGAAAGGGCAAATTCTTCTGGAAAACAGGCAAATAGGCGCGGCTGTTGAAGCGTACGGGAACGCTGTTGAAATGGCTCCGAACGATGCGCTGATCCTAGCTGGATACGGGCGGGCGTTGCTGGCGCAGGGTCAAACCAAACAGGCCCTGAACGTGCTGGAAAAAGCCCGCGCCCGGGATTACCGGAATGCCAGGCTGTTGCAGGATCTTGGTGTTGCCTATGCTCAGGTCGGCAATGATGGTATGGCGTCGACCGTGACGGCAGAGCGGTATGCGCTGCAAGGGCGGTTGAAAGATGCCGGAATTCACGCAAAACGCGCCGTGGCACGATTGCCCGAAGGTTCCCCGGGTTGGCAAAGGGCACAAGACGTGTTGATTGCGTCGGAACGACTCGACAAAGACAAAAGGAAACGGAAATGATCCTCAGACATGCTGCACCCGCCCTTCTGGGGCTTTCCATGGCAGCGACCTCGGCGCAGGCGCTGGACTTGAACGCGATGAACGATGCCGAGAAAGCGGAATTTGGTGCCCAGGTGCGCGAATACCTGCTGGAAAACCCCGAAGTGATCCTCGAAGCCATCAACATTCTGGAAGAGCGCAATGCCGTCGCCGAAGCCGCTGCGGACAAAGAACTGGTCGCCGCCAATGCGGATGAACTGTTCGATGACGGGTTCAGCTGGGTTGGCGGCAACCCGGATGGCGACATCACGCTGGTCGAGTTCATGGACTACCGGTGTGGCTATTGCCGCCGTGCCGTTCCCGAAGTGGCCAGCCTGCTGGCAGACGACGGAAACATCCGCCTTGTGATCAAGGAATTCCCCATCCTGGGTGATGCATCTGTGCTGTCCTCACGTTTTGCCGTGGCCACCAAACACGTGGCGGGCGACGACGCATACAAGCAGGTCCATGACGCCCTGCTGGAATTCACCGGCGAGCCAAGCGAAGTTGCCCTGCGCCGCATCTCGGACGGTTTGGGGCTGGATAGCGATGAGATCATCGCCGCAATGGACAGCGACCGCGTGACGGACGAAATCACCCGTACCCGTGCTCTGGCCCAGCGGATGCAGATTTCGGGTACGCCTTCGTTTGTGTTGGGCACAGAGATGCTGCGTGGCTATTTGCCAGCCGATCAGATGCAGCAGATCGTTGACGGCATACGCGCCGAACGCGGCTGAGGCCGGATCTGTCGGCAACTTGCCATGAACCGGCGAGAATTTCTGGTGGTCGGAGGAGCGTTGGGTATGACGGGTTTCTCTGGCCAATCTGTTGCGCAGCCCGCGACAGGCTTCCACGTCCCTGCCGAAGACGCCCGGCATCATCGCAGTTTCATGCAATGGCCGGTCAGCCGCACCGTCTATCCCGACCCCGTATTTCTGGAAATGGTACAGGGGACCATTGCGGGAATCGCAAACACGATCTCTGCTTTTGAACCCGTCACAATGCTCGCCGGATCGGAACATCACGCAGATATCAGCAAACGGCTTTCTGCGGCGGTCGAGCTCTGGGATGTCCCGACCGAAGATCTGTGGTGCCGGGACGCAGGCCCGGTCTTTGCGTTCAATACCCATGGCGCGCTTGTGGTCCAGCAGATCCAGTTCAATGGGTGGGGAGGAAAACAGGTTCACGCACATGATGCGAAAATAGCCGGCAGAGTAGCCGAAAGGCTGGGGCTGCCCCTGTTGCCAACCGGGCTGATCGGCGAAGCCGGTGCCGTCGAGCAGGATGGGCATGGGACACTTATGGCGCATGAAAGCTCGTGGGTGAATGACAACCGCAATCCCGGCCTCACTCGGGACGTGATCGAAGCCCGGTTGTTGTCGGCCTATGGGGCCAAACGCATGATCTGGTCCGAAGGTGTCCGGGGCGAAGATATCACCGACTATCACATTGACAGTCTGGCCCGCTTTACCGGCCCCGGTCGCGGCATCATCAACTTGCCGGATGAACCGGACAAATATGACCCTTTTCACATGGCCGCGCTGGACACCCATGATCGTCTCATTGCCGTGGGCATCGACATGGACGTGATACCCGAGCCGCATTTCCGCCGTGTCAAAAACCCGGACTTCGTGGCCTCTTACGCCAATTACTACGTCTGCAACGGCGGTGTAATTGCGGCCCGGTTCGGAGACTCGGATACAGACAGGATCGCGTCGGAAACGCTTGCAAAACACCACCCCGGACGTGAAGTCGTGACGCTTGACGTGGATGTGCTGGGAGAGCTTGGCGGCGGCATCCATTGCGCCACACAACAGATGCCGGGTTTTTAGATGTTGTGAAGAAACATGCTATTCAGCCGCTTCAGCCGCCGCATCCAGTTCAGCCGCCTTTTTCTCGACCTCTTCCACGATGTGATCGATCATCTGATCGTTCGACATCTTGTGGCTGGCTTTGCCGGCCAGATAGACCATGCCGGACCCTGCCCCGCCGCCGGTGAAACCAACATCGGTCATCAGCGCTTCGCCCGGCCCGTTTACCACGCAGCCGATGATCGACAGGCTCATCGGCGTTTTGATGTGTTCAAGGCGATGTTCCAGCGCCTCGACGGTTTTGATGACATTAAAACCCTGCCGCGCGCAGGATGGGCACGAGATGATATTGACGCCCCGATGGCGCAGGCCAAGGGATTTGAGGATTTCAAACCCGACCTTGACCTCTTCCACCGGATCAGCAGACAGGCTGACGCGGATCGTGTCGCCGATTCCCATCCACAGCAGGTTGCCCAGCCCGATGGCCGATTTGATCGTGCCGCTGACCAGCCCTCCGGCCTCGGTAATGCCCAGATGAATCGGCGCGTCGGTGGCCTCGGCAATGCCTTGATAGGCCGCAGCCGACAAGAAGACGTCGCTGGCCTTTACGCTGATCTTGAACTCGTGAAAATCATTGTCCTGAAGGATGCGGATATGTTCCAGCCCGCTTTCGACCATCGCCTCGGGGCACGGCTCGCCATATTTCTCAAGCAGGTGCTTTTCCAGGCTGCCCGCGTTCACGCCAATGCGGATCGAGCAGTTGTGGTCGCGCGCCGCCTGGATGACCTCTTTCACGCGGGTTTCGTCACCGATATTGCCGGGATTGATGCGCAGACAGGCAGCGCCCGCTTCGGCGGCCTCGATCCCGCGCCGATAGTGGAAATGAATATCCGCCACGATGGGCACGGGGCTTTCCCTGACGATCTGTTTCAACGCTTTGGACGACGCCTCATCAGGAACCGAGACGCGAACGATATCCGCACCCGCCTCAGCCGCCGCCTGCACCTGCGCCACAGTCGCCGCCACATCGGTGGTCAGCGTATTGGTCATGGTTTGAACGGCAATGGGTGCATCGCCACCAACGGGGACGTTGCCGACCATGATTTGACGGGATTTACGACGATAGATGTCGCGCCATGGGCGCACGTGATTGAGGGACATAAGGACGGATCCGCGTCTGCCTGAGTTGCGATTGTAGATAGTTCGGCAACGGGGTTATCGCAATGGCTAGATCACTCGGCGGGCGTTTCTGTCGCCTCGGTTTGCAGTTCCGCCACCAGTTGCTTGAGCGCACTGTTCTGTTCCGCCTCCAGATCGGCGACGGCATAGGCCTCGGACACGGCGTCTTTCGACAGAACGACACCCTTGGCGACCGTGCCCGGAGCACCCGCCGGGCCGTAATGCTTACCGTTCATCGCGAAATAAACGGATCCCGATGCGCCCGCACGCAACGACGGCGGTTCTTCCGTCAGGGGCACTTCGAACACACTGCCTTGCTCGACGGTTCCCAGCGTACCTTCGAAAATGACGCTGCCATCCGCAGCCGTCACGCGCATCCATGCCGGATCAACCGCCACAATCTTGAGCGTGGTATCGATCTGTTCGA
Organism: Ruegeria sp. BHSA118; assembly: GCF_059613405.1. Taxonomy (NCBI): domain Bacteria; kingdom Pseudomonadati; phylum Pseudomonadota; class Alphaproteobacteria; order Rhodobacterales; family Roseobacteraceae; genus Ruegeria; species Ruegeria sp. BHSA118. The sequence continues at coordinate 46,703 of NZ_JBXWSM010000001.1, read as the reverse complement.
CCACTTGCGGCAGGGCCGGTTTTTCGACCGTGTGCAGTTCAGCCACTTCGAACTGCGGCAATTCGGGTGGGCGGAAGGTTCCAACCTCGCGCGGATCAAGCGTTGAGATCGGAGCATCCCGCGCAACCAGCACCGGAACATCCAGTGCCTGCGGACGATAGAGACGGTCCAATGCTTCGGCATTTGCCACTTGTGCAGCGTCATCAGACACATTGCTGCGCGCCGCATCCAGCGGATCCAGATCAGACAGAACCACCGGTGCCTGTTCAACCGGGCTGACCTGAACTTGCTGAATCTTGTTCAAAACAGCCCAACCACCATAGCCAATGCCACCGATCACCGCCAGCAAAACCAGCGACGAGCCGATTGCGCGGGGTTCAATCTGGCTGACCAGGGACTCCTTGCCCGGAATATAGGGCGTATTGGGCGAAATGAACGGATCCCGCCCCATCGGGCCGCGCGCAGGCAGAGCCCCCGAAGGCTTCCGCACCACCGAGGCCTCTGCGGACATGCCATGCGCAACCTCAAATCCGCTTTCCTTGCAGAAAGACGCGAAGGTCTCATCAGGGTTCATACCCAGATAGCGCGCATAGGAACGCACATACCCGGCGATAAAGCCGGGTGTATCAAACGCATCGGGGTCGGCGTTTTCAATTGCAGCGATATAGTTGGCTTTGATCCGCAGCTCGCGCTGAACATCCAGAAGAGATTTGCCCATCGTTGCGCGTTCACCGCGCATCTTGTCGCCCAGGCGAACTTCGTAGTCGTCAAACCCTTTTGGTCTGACATCTACGTCCTCTTCGGATTCGCGCTGAGATCTGCGCCCAATCATCCCTGCTGCCCCATTCTGCCTGTCGCGTATTTCGCGTAAGTGGCGAATCATCCCCAGAATGATTCGTCTACTCGTTTTGTTAGCGTAAGCTTAACACGCGGCAAACTCGTTGCACACTTTGGCGTTAGGTTATCCGGCAAGTTCGGCGCGATTTAGCGCACAATGTGACCAAAGTTCGTCCATCGCCTGCACCAGACGGTTCATTTCGTCGGGTCCATGCACCGGAGACGGGGTAAAACGCAGGCGCTCGGTTCCGCGCGGGACGGTCGGGAAATTGATCGGTTGCACGTAAATGCCATAATCGTCCAGCAGCATATCGCTGAGCTTTTTGGTGTGCACCGGATTGCCGACGATCACAGGCACGATATGGCTGCCGTGGTCTATCAGCGGAAGGCCCATTCCCTTCAGCCGCAGCTTGAGGATCTTTGCCTGAGTCTGGTGCTGCTCGCGCAGCTCAGACGCGGTTTTCAGGTATGCAACAGATGCAGCCGCCCCTGCGGCAACCGCCGGCGGCAAGGATGTCGTAAAGATAAAGCCCGGCGCATAAGACCGCACGGCATCGCACATCTTTGCACTGGCGGCGATATAGCCCCCCATGACGCCATAGGCCTTGGCCAGAGTGCCGTTGATGATGTCGATCCGATGTGCAAGGCGATCCCGCTCGGTCACGCCACCACCACGCGGGCCATACATGCCAACCGCGTGCACTTCGTCGATATAGGTCAGTGCGCCGAATTCATCTGCCAGATCGCAGATTTCTTCGATCGGACCAAAATCACCGTCCATCGAGTAGACGGACTCGAACGCGATCAGCTTGGGTGCGGCGGGATCGTCCGCCGCAAGCAATTCGCGCAGATGCGCCACGTCGTTATGACGGAAGATGCGCTTGGCCCCGCCGTTTCGGCGTACCCCTTCTATCATCGAAGCATGGTTCAGCGCGTCAGAATAGATGATCAGCCCCGGGAACAGCTTGGGCAGCGTGCTGAGCGTGGCGTCGTTGGCGATATAAGCACTGGTGAACAACAGCGCGGCTTCCTTGCCATGCAGATCTGCCAGCTCGGCCTCGAGCCGTTTGTGATAGACCGTTGTCCCCGAGATGTTGCGCGTCCCGCCCGACCCGGCACCGGTTGCGTCGACCGCCTCGTGCATCGCCCGCAACACGACCGGGTGCTGGCCCATGCCCAGATAGTCATTGCCGCACCAGACGGTGATATCCTGCTGCGACCCGTCGGGGCGCGTACGCACCGCATGGGGGAACTGTCCGTTGCGACGTTCGATATCGATGAAGGTCCGGTAACGTCCTTCGTCATGCAGCCTGGCAATCGCTGAATCGAGCTGAGCAGTATAGTCCAACGGACCCTCCTTGAATGCCCGTTTCCGGTTTCCCTTGGGCAATTAGTCTGCCACATCCCACAGCTTAACCTGTATCAGCAGCTTTGTGTTACTTTGTTCAGCTGGTTACAGCCGAACAGGTGAACCCAACTTTGATTTGCATCAAATATAAGTTTGCAATGCTCACGGCAAGTATAGTTCCGGCCATCGGACGCGTGGAAACGACGCAGCCCGCGCAGCGTCATTCGCGGGCATGTGATTGCATGAACAATTCAGATCAACCGCTCTGGACGGCGCTGTCAACGCTGCTAGGGTTCGCCCGAACACTGACAAGCAGGAGATCCCCATGTCGCTAGACACCGTGCTGAACCGGATTGACGAAGATCTGCAAACCTCGATCGACCGCCTGATGGAGCTGTTGCGCATCCCCTCGATCTCGACCGATCCCGCGTACAAGGCCGACGTCAGCCGTGCAGCCGACTGGCTGGTTGCCGACCTCAACAGTATTGGAATCGCAGCAGAAAAAAAAGAAACCCCGGGGCACCCGATGGTCGTAGGCCATGTGGGCGAGGACTCGGATGCACCTCATATCCTGTTTTATGGCCATTATGATGTGCAACCCGTCGATCCGTTAAACCTTTGGACACGCGACCCGTTTGACCCCGCCATCGAAGATACCGAGCACGGCCCCGTCATCCGCGGGCGCGGGGCATCGGACGACAAAGGTCAATTGATGACATTCGTCGAAGCCTGCCGCGCCTGGAAAGCGGTGCACGGATCCCTGCCCTGCCGCATCACTTTCTTCTTTGAAGGCGAAGAGGAATCCGGCTCACCCTCTCTGGTCCCCTTCCTCGAAGAAAATGCCGCCGAACTCAAAGCGGATCTGGCGCTGGTCTGCGATACATCCATGGTATCGCGAGGTGTGCCGTCGATTGCTGCGCAGCTGCGCGGCATGCTGAAGGACGAGTTCACCATCATCGGCCCCCGCATTGATCTGCACTCCGGCCATTACGGCGGCCCGGGGCTGAACCCGCTGCGCGAGCTGTCGAAAATCGTTGCCTCATTCTATGATGACGAAACCGGGCGTGTCACGGTCGATGGTTTCTATGAAGGCGTTCACGAAGTACCCCAGGACCAGCTGCGCCAGTGGCAGAATTGCGGCTTCGACGAAGCGGATTACCTGAATTCGGTCGGCTATACCCAGCCGCACGGCGAAAAAGCCTATTCGACGCTCGAACAGCAATGGGCGCGCCCGACACTAGAGGTGAACGGGCTGTGGGGCGGATACAATGGCGCAGGCTCGAAAACCGTTATCCCTTCGGAAGCGCATTGTAAAATCACGTGCCGACTGGTCGGCGACATGGACCCCGACGCGCTGCGCAACAAGATCCGCAAACATGTCGAGGATCGCCTGTCCCCGGATGCAAAAGTTGTCTGGGACAACGATCTGGAAGGGTCGCCCGCTTCGGTCATGAATATCGATCGCCCGGAATTCGAAGCCGCGCGCAAAGCGCTGTCGGACGAATGGGATCGCGAAGCGGTGTTTACCGGCATGGGCGGATCGATCCCCGTCGTCGGGTATTTCAATACCGTTCTGGGGCTGGATTCGATGCTGGTCGGCTATGCCAACGAGGACGACGCCATCCATTCGCCGAATGAGAAATACGACGTCAAAAGCTTCCACAAGGGCATCCGTTCGTGGGCCCGCATTCTGGATGCTTTGAACAAGTAACGGATTTCAGCGAGGCTCTGCCTCGCGCTCCGGGATATTTGACGCCAGATGAACAGAGAATCCCTTGTTCATCTGGCCCAAAATATCCCGGGGGAGCCGCGCACAGCAAGGCGGGGGCAGAGCCCCCTGCCCGGTCGCAACACGCGTATGACGTTACATGTGGATCACGCGGCCATACGCATCCAACACGCTTTCGTGCATCATTTCTGACAGAGTCGGGTGCGGGAAAACCGTGTTCATCAGGTCTTCTTCGGTGGTCTCCAGCTGCCGCCCAACCACATAGCCCTGAATCAGTTCCGTGACTTCCGCGCCGATCATATGGGCCCCCAGCAGTTCGCCTGTCTTGGCGTCGAACACGGTCTTGATCAGACCTTCCGGTTCGCCCAGAGCAATCGCCTTGCCGTTGCCGATGAAGGGGAAGCGTCCAACCTTGATGTCATACCCCAGTTCTTTGGCTTTCGCTTCGGTGTACCCCACCGAGGCCACTTGCGGCTGACAATAGGTACATCCGGCGATGCTTTCGGGCTTGACCGGATGCGCATGCTGGCCCGCGATCAGATCGGCAACCATGACACCTTCGTGGCTGGCTTTATGTGCAAGCCAGGGCGCGCCCGCGATGTCACCAATCGCATAAAGGCCTTCGACACCGGTACGGCAATATTCATCCGTCACCACATGCGTGCGGTCGATCTTTACGCCCAGCGCCTCCAGACCCAGGTTTTCGACATTCCCAACTATCCCGACAGCCGAAATAACGGTGTCGAACTCGTGCTTTTCAACCTTGCCCTTAACCTCGATATGAGCGGTCACCTTGCCCTTGCCGCGATCCAGTTGCTTGACCATGGCTTTTTCCATGATGGTCATGCCTTGCTTGGTGAAGGCTTTCTTGGCCAAGGCACTTATTTCCGCGTCTTCCACAGGCAACACGCGGTCCATCACCTCGACCACCGTCGTATCGGCCCCCAGCGTGTTGTAGAAACTGGCAAATTCGATGCCGATCGCGCCCGAGCCGATGACCAGCAGTTTCTTTGGCATCCGAGGCGGTTGCAGCGCGTGCTTGTACGTCCAGACCAGATCGCCGTCAGCCTCGAGGCCGGGCAGTTCGCGGGCCCGTGCGCCGGTTGCAAGAATGATATTCTTGGCCGTCAGTTCTTCGGTGCCCTTATCGGTCTTGACGCTGACCTTGCCTTTTGCGGGGATGGTCGCTTCACCCATCACCACGGCGACCTTGTTCTTCTTCAGCAGATGGCCGATGCCGCCCGAAAGCTGCCCGGCAACGCCACGGGATCTCTTGACGACCGCGTCCAGATCGTAACCGATCTTGTCGGCTTTCAGTCCGAAATCCTTGGCGCGCTCCAACAGATGGAACACTTCGGAGGACCGCAGCAATGCCTTGGTGGGGATGCACCCCCAGTTCAGGCAGATGCCACCAAGGTGCTCGCGCTCGACCACGACGGTTTTCAGACCAAGCTGGGCCGCACGGATGGCGGCGACATAGCCACCGGGGCCAGCCCCGATTACGATCAGATCATAGGATTGTGCAGCCATGTGTTCCTCTCGGCGCAGGTGGTGAAAATTTAGTTTACCATTAAACTATTTCCAGAAACGCATCAACACGCCTTCCCGCGACAAATGAGACGCAGGGTAAACCATGCCTGAATGTGCGGATTTCAGCCTATACCCCGGTCCGTGCTATGGCTAGAACGGAACTGCCGACGCCGCTCGGACATTTGTGAAGACATTGAATTCAAGGGGTTTACCATGGCCAAAACACTGAAAGATCTGGCACTTGCTCTGCTTAACGCAACTTTGATACTTGTGGCGCTGTGCCTGTTTCTGGGCTGGAAGCTGGCATCGAAAGTCGAAAGCGTCTCGGCAGAATTCTCAGAGGCCGTACAGGTTCTTGCCCCTTTTCGGGATGAGGCGAAGGGCATTCGGGGCGAACTTTCCGCGTTGCGCGATGATCTGGCGACCCTGAGAAGTGAAAACCAGATCACCGACAGTCAAGCCGCGCAAAACATCCAGGCAACATTGCGCCGCCTGAACGCAGTTGACCAAAAGCTGCAATCTGCGCAGGAACGGTTCACTGAACTTGCCGAGACACCAGAGGTTCTGATCGCCCAGGCCATCCAGACCGGAGCAGACATCGCATCCGAACGCGTCCTGGCGTTCAAAGGATGTGAGCCGGGATCCTGAAGCGCCCCGCGCGAACAACCGAGGCGCACAACATGTATCTGCGATCTCAGGCCATCGCTTGCAGTTGTCGCACGGTGCTGCCATAGCCGCCCATGTCGACGTAAGCCTCTTCATGGGGGGTCGAGCTGCGCGACAGTGCTTTGTTCCGGTAGGGGAAACGACCGAACTTGCGGATCACTTCACGATGCGCACGGGCGTGCAGCAGATTGCTTGTATCGCTGCTCAGGTTCTGACAGATCAGACGCACGCAGCGTTCCTGATCGCACAGATTTTCCGAATGCATCATCGGCAGGTAAAAGAACTGCCGGGCCGGTTCATCGATCTTCTTGTCCCAGCCTCTGTCTACCGCGCATTTCGCCGCCGCCAGGGCCGCTCGGTCCGTCGCGAAAGCACGCGCTTGCCCCCGGAACATGTTGCGTGGAAATTGGTCCGTCAAAATTATGTAAGCCAGTGACCCGCTGGGATAGGTCAGCCAGAGCGAAAACTTGCCCTCGGCCGCAGCCTCCCACGTTGATTGAAAACGTGCGCGGATTTCTGAATCCAGCGCTTCATCCTCACTGTACCAGCCCTTTGGACCCACCTCATCTAACCAAAAACTCAATACTTCTTCAGGCGTTACCATTGCCTTAAACTCCGTCTTGTGCCCGTAGTCTGGACGTAACGTCATTTAAGGCCGTTTTACAGAACTGTTACAGTAACATATTGCAACACTTGCGACATAATCCTGTGTCCTAGGCATCTTCCTGCTCGGCCTGTTCGGCCTCGGCGGCTTCGATGGCGACTTCCTGTGCCACTTCAAACGCAACTGGCGAGGCTGTTGGATACAGCGTCGACATTGTGCCGGTTTCGTCCACAGGAATCGATGCCCGCTGCGTCGTCCGATACAGGGCGTAAAGTGCCATTGCGAGTAACAGTGCCGCAATAAAGAGAAAAAAGCCCGGTGGCCCGAATATGGCATCCCCCATCAGCCAGCCGGTGATCACCGGCCCGGCAATCGCGCCCAAACCATTGATGAATACCAGCCCGCCGGATGCGGCCGCCATGTCTTCGTGATCCAGAAAGTCATTCGCATGTGCGATCAGCAAGGAATAAAGCGGGTTGGACATACCACCGATCAGGAAAGCCGAAGCAAGCAGAATTGGAAACGATCCGCCCATTATCATCGCGATCGTTGCACCACCGGCACCGGCGAGCGCCACAAGCAGGATCAGAAAGCGGCGATCCATGCGATCAGAAAACCAGCCCAAAGGGTATTGCAGAACCACTGCGCCGATATAAAACGTGGCAACGAAGGTTGAAATCTCGACAAGCGACAGCCCTGCCCGGGCGCCATACACCGCCGCCATGCCGAACTGCGCCGAAAACACGCCCCCAAGAAGAAACATGCCCACGCAGCCCAGAGGCGAGGTTTCCAGTAGTTTCTTCAGGGTCATCGGTTTGGTGGTATCAAAGGCCGGTGTGGGCGAGATTGACAGCAAAATCGGTGCGAAGGACACTGAAACCAGGATCGAGGCGATTACAAAGGTCTCGTAACCGGCCGGGTCGCCGACAAGAACAAGCGCCTGCGCACTGATGATCCCCGTCATCTGGACGATCATATAGAGCGACAGCGCCTGCCCGCGATTTTCATTGCTGGCCGCATTGTTGAGCCAGCTTTCGGCGGTGACATAGACGCCCGAAAAACAGAACCCGATCACCACACGGCCCAGAATCCATGCGATCGGGTTTGTCAGCATGGGATACATGATCATCACGGCCGAAATGAACGACGCAAGGGCCGCAAAGACCCGCACGTGGCCAACACGCCGGATCATCTCGGGCGCAAGGCGTGAGCCGCCCAGAAAGCCCAGGAAATAGGCCGACATGACAAAAGACATCTCGAAGGTCGAAAAGCCTTCGATCTCACCCCGCACACCCAGAATCGTGCCCTGAAGGCCGTTTCCGACCATCAGCAACCCCATGCCGAGCAGCAGCGCCCATGCGCTGGAAAGGACCTGAATCATTGGGGCCTCCGACTAATGCCAACCTGTTTTTAGTGTCGTTCTGCGATCAAAGACCGCCTGCGTCGCGCTTGTCTACGACATTCCCGATCCGCGATACTGTTTCCGCGCCTCTCAAGGGATCAAAAGCGACGCGTCGCCATAGGAAAAGAACCGGAATTTCCGGGCGATGGCATGCGCGTAGACATCGCGCATCCGATCCTGCCCCATCAGAGCCGAAACCAGCATGAGCAAAGTGGATTTCGGCAGATGAAAATTGGTCATCAACGCGTCAGTGACATGAAATTCAAAACCGGGATAGATGAAGATATCCGTGTCGCCTTCCCAGGATTCGATCTTTCCTGACCTTGCCGCGCTTTCGATCAGTCGCAAAGCCGTTGTCCCCACCGGGATCACCCGCCCGCCAGCCGCCTTGGTCGCCTGTATCTCAGCGGCGGCCTCGGGGCTTACCTGCCCCCATTCAGCATGCATCTTGTGTGTTGTGACATCCTCAACCTTGACCGGAAGAAAAGTGCCAGCCCCCACATGAAGCGTCACATGCGTGAAGCTTACCCCCCGTTTTGCCAGCGCCCGCATCAGCGCCTCATCGAAATGCAATGATGCGGTCGGGGCGGCCACGGCGCCTGAATGATTTGCCCAGATGGTCTGATAGTCCGTCTTGTCCCGTTCATCAGCCGGACGTTTGGCTGCGATGTAGGGCGGCAGAGGCATCGCTCCGGCCTGATCCAGCGCCGCGTCGAAATCCTCGCCGCTGAGATTGAAGCGCAAAAACGCCTGACCATCCGCAACCCTGTCCAGCGTGGCGCTGAGATCATCCGAGAAGACAATCTGTTCCCCAAGCTTCACCTTCTTGAGCGGCTTGATCAACGCAGACCACGTGCCATCGGCCTGTGGATCCAGCAAAGTGGCCTCGATCCCTGCGGAAACCGGCCCCTGCGCACTGTCTCGGTGACGCCGGCCGTTCAGTCGCGCCGGAATGACCCGTGTGTCATTCAACACCAGCCGGTCGCCGGGCCGCAGGCAATCGGGCAGGTCGAAAACATGGCTGTCCGTGATTGCATCCCCCTGCGCCACCAGCAGACGTGCAGAGGAACGCGGGCTTGCCGGCCGCGTGGCGATCAGGTCTTCGGGCAGATGGAAATCAAAATCGCTGAGTTTCATGCCCGCGCCTTACAACCCTGCATCAGATTCGGCCATATCCTGTCAGCGGTCACTTGGGGATGAGCCGAATGTGCGTTTGGTTTCATCCGGTTTCTGGGGCACTGCGTTCGGACCATCCTGAACTTTGGGGGCCGGGGCACGCATCAGGTCACGCAGGAACAGAGGTGCAAGACCGGACAACGGATTTACCGATACTTTGGGCGATGCAAGCGGGCCGGTCAGGGTGTAGTTGAAGCCAAAAACGCCTTCACCCTTGCGCGTAAACACGCTGCCAACTGCGTTGAGCAGGTATATGGGCGAGATCGCACCGCGCAGGTTCAGCAAGCCGTTCACCGTATCGATGGTGCCATCAAAAGACAGGCCCATCGACGGGCCGACGGCACTGCCGCTGAGCACTTTGATATCTGTGGGGGTGACACGCATCCGGCTATCGATTGCCGCAAAAAAGACACCCTGCCCCGCCATTTCATCCAACAGGCCCACAAGGCTGATGGCATTCAGCAAGGCCGCCATGGCCGGGGCGTCGGTGATCCGCGTGTTGGTGATTCTCAGTATCACGTCATAGCTGCCGGCTGCGGCCACAGGTTCGAGCTTGAGGGTCATTTCTCCGCCCCGCGCCTGTGTCAGTACTCCGGCCGATCGCAGCACGGACCCCGCATCTTGCGACGTCAGGTCAACGGCACTTCGGTTGCCCCTGGGGCTGACCTGCCCTCGGACCGGCGCGCCACCATTGACCTGCGCGGTGAAGTTCCCTTGTATTCCGCCGGTCGTCTGAAAGGCACCCCGGAACCCGGTCAGCGCGACGGTTTCCGTAACCTGAAGGCGATCCAGAGCCACATCCAGCTTCGGCCCGGCGCCGCCCCCGCCGCCCGATCCGCCGCTTTCGCCGAAATTCGCGCGGCCCATATCAAGGACGCCGCCAAGCACACGGATATCCGGCATGGCGTTCCCACGCCCGATCAGCTCTGCCGGGACCGCCAGCCAGTCGCCCAGATCGAAAGAGGTGAAACGAACCCGGTCAAATTCGCCGTTTTCACGAAACGTAATTGAGGCAGATGTTCGCAAACCCGCCGCATTTAAGCGCAGGCTATCCACCTTCAACTGCGATCCCAAAGTCGCTTCGGCCGTCAGAGTGCCGGTCGAATTGGCCCCCTTTCGCCAACCAAGTTCAGGTATGGCCAGCGCGACACCCTGCAAATCAGACGTGACGGACAGGTTCGGGGCAACCCCGGCACCGAGCCCCAACATGATATCCGCGATCCCCTTGCCGGTCAGCATACCCGGAGGCAGGCCGGCGCCGATCTCATCCATCAATCGCGGCGACAGCTCGATCTGACCGGTCAGGGTGCTTCGCTGTTCCGACTTGCCGTCTATCGGCTGCCGCCACAGCGTCGTCAGCGGCACGTCCCCGAACTGCCCCTGCCCCTGAATCTGAACGCCGGACTGATCACCAGAAAGGTCCAGAAGATCAGCGCTGACGTCAAAACCGGGCACCAAACGGTCACTGAACAGGTTGGCCAGCCTGCCGTCGAAATGGAACTCGGTCTCGTCAAACTTCAGACCCTTTTTCAAGGGCAGGGAAAGGGTTCCTGCCAACGACACCGTTCCCTTCGCCACATCAACGGGCAACCCTGCCTTGCTGAGCAATTCCAGCGGAGGTCGGTCCAGCAACGACAACGCGGCCGTCACGCTGCCTTTGGCCTGGATGCGTGCAATCGCTGGCGCGGATTTCTTGATGTCCGTGTCGGGTATGATGAAGGACGTCCCCGACGCATCCACAGCGCCGCCGTCATCCGCAATCACGACGCCCTGCTGCGCAGTGACCGTAAAGCGCTGATTGAGCAGGCTGGCCTGACCCTGAGCGTTTTCGATCGGCGGCAGGGTTTTGACAAATCGGACCTTCGCCTTTTCAAACCCGAAATCCAGATAGAGATCGGGTTTCGATCCGGGAAGCAGGCGCAGGGCAAAGTCCATATCCGACAGAACCCCTTCGTACAGGTTTTCGGTCACCCACTCTCGCGGTTTCGGGGCCAGACGTTCGGGCCAGTAACTGAGCACCTTGTCTGAGGTCATCTGATCTAAATGGGCATCCAGCTTGACGGCCCAGCCATCCGGCCGGCCGGTCAGGACACCAAAGGCACGCACCGTGTGACCCGGGTCTTCGATGGTCATCTGACCCAGATGCAGCTGGAACGGGTTGAGGGCCATCTTGAAATCCAGGCTGGCCCGCGAAAGCTGAATAGGTTGCGGGAACAGGTTTGCCGGGTTCACGTTGATACCGGACAGCCGCAACTGTGCAGACAGGCTGTCCAGTACGCCATCTTCTGCACCTTCCAGAAACGCCTTGCCATCCGCCTGAACCTCACCCCAGGCCGAGACCACCGAAACTTCGTTGAAATCCAGGACCTGGCTTTCGGGATCATAGGTGAAATAGGTGCGCGCGGATTCGAAGGGAACCGGGCGTGTTTCCGGGTTTGGCTGCACCGCCCCCGCCCCCAGGTTCAGCGTGGCGTACACAGTTCCGATCGCTCCGTTTTCATCGACACCACCGCGCAAGGCACCCGAGATCGGGGCCCGCAGAACCTGCAACCAGGCAAGGGCAGGAGTTTGGCCCGCGATGTCCTCGGCCGGAAGATCGGTGACCGAGATTCCGAATTGTGCGGCAGGTGTGCCCAGAACGCTTGTGTAATTGGCCTCGATGGCACTGACATAGTCACGCCCCGCCAGAACCGAAAACCCGGTTGCCAAGCGCACTTCGTTGCCGCTTCGGTTGGCTTGAATATGCCCACCGTCCAGAATCCAGGACCGCCCTTGCCGAAGATCGCGATAGTCCAGTGTGATTGCGTCAAGTTCAACTGAAGTCAGTGCAGACAGGGCCGGAGACAGGAAGACCTGATCCGAAGCTTCGATAAGCTGCGCCAGGTTCGGGGCCTCCTGCACCGGTGCGCTGCCGGACCCGACCGTAAGACTCAGCGCCCCGTCCTTGTCGCGGGTCACGGCAATCTGCGCACCGCTCAGAATTATTCTTTTGGGGCGAACGTGCCCCCGCAACAAGGGGCGCATGGCCAGACTGGCGCGCATGTCGGACACTTGCGCTATTTGCCGACCCTCAGCGTCGTTGATGGCCACATCGGTCAGACGCAGACGGGGTCGCCACCCCTCGTGAATGATGAAACTGACATCGCCAAACCGGATTTGCAGCCCGCCCAAAGCCTGCTCAAGCCGCGCCTCGACCCTGTCCCGCAGCCAGACGGGTGCGTGCATTCTTTGCCCGACAACCATGAAACCGGTGAACAGCGCCAGCAGCACCAGCACGAAAGTGCCGCGCATGGCCCACAGACCAGCGGCCCGACGGCGAGACCGACGGCGCACGGGCTTATCCGGCTGTGCCCCGTCATCGTCTTCGTGCTGCTTCAAATTGCTATCCACGCCTTCCAACCCGCACCCGTTGCCCTATGATGTCAGGCAGCCTTTAAAAACCTTTAGCGGAGTTTCCAATGCCCGACGTTTCAGACATCGCCCCTGACTTCACTTTGCCGCGCGACGGCGGCGGCGAGGTGACGCTTTCGGCGTTGCGCGGTAGCACCGTGGTTCTGTTTTTCTACCCCCGCGATGATACGCCGGGCTGCACCAAGGAATCCATCGGTTTCTCGGAACAACTTCAGGCCTTTGCCGATGCGGGCGCTCAAGTTTTCGGCATCTCGCGTGACAGCGTCGCCAAACATAACAAATTCGTCGCCAAGCATGGGCTGACAACACCGCTTCTGTCGGATGAGAACGCGAGCGTCTGTGAAGACTACGGCGTGTGGGTCGAAAAGAACATGTACGGGCGCAAGTCGATGGGGATTGACCGTTCGACTTTCATCATCGACCCCGAAGGCAAAATTGCCCGCGTTTGGCGCAAGGTCAAAGTTCCCGGCCACGTGGACGAGGTGCTGGAGGCCGTGCGCGCGCTGTAACGCTCTCGACCACGGTCGCCATCCAGTTTAAGAGCCACAGGAACAACCAGGCGGAGAATAATGGTGTCCAAATCGCTGACTCAGATGGCGACCGAAGTTCTTGCAACGGCGGAAGGTCGGGAAAAGACCGCCCTGTCCAAACAGCACGCCGCCGCGTGGTTTGCATCGCGCAAGGGCGACGCGCCCCCGATCGAGATCGGCACCGCGTCACCCCCGCTGCGACCGGCGCGCCCGGAACGGCCCGAACTCCTGTCTCCGCGCGAGGTGCCAAAGCGCAAACCGGGCACCGAGGCGGGCCGCATCGCCCTTTTGCATGCCGTGGCGCATATCGAACTGAACGCAGTCGATCTGCATTGGGATATCATTGCCCGCTTTGGCCATGTGCCGATGCCGATCGGGTTTTATGACGATTGGGTAAAATGCGCCGAAGAGGAATCGCGCCATTTCGAGATGGTCTGCGATTGTCTGGATCAGATGGGCAGCCACTATGGCGCCCTGCCCGCCCATGCAGGCATGTGGCGCGCGGCCGAGGACACCGCAGACGATCTGATGGGACGGCTGGCCGTTGTTCCCATGGTGCTTGAAGCGCGTGGTCTGGATGTGACCCCCGGCATGATCAAGATATTCCGCAAAGCGAAGGCGGACCAAGCCATCGCGGCACTCGAAGTGATCTATGCCGAAGAAGTCGGCCATGTCGCCTATGGGTCCAAGTGGTTTCATTTCCTGTGCGGTCGCGAAAATGCCGACCCAAAGAATGTGTTCCACGCGCTGGTCCGGCGATACTTTCACGGTGTCCTGAAGCCACCCTTTAACGAGGAAAAGCGCGCCGAAGCTGGCCTGCCCCCCGATTTCTACTGGCCCCTGACCGAAGACCTGCCCGCGCCCGGCGAAGTCACAAACTGACACTTTTTCGTTGTTTTCGGCAAATTCCCGCCGATCTCGGGGGGATTTTTGCGCCGTTTGACGCAGATTGGTCAACAAACTTGCCCGTTCACGACGAGCCGTTTATGCAATCGGCCCAAGGGACGGCTATTGCACTCACGACCGGGCCCGATCTTGGGGATGAGAGGTAGGACGCGTGCGAACACGTCTGGCAATAAAAATACACTCCGCACTTGAACGGTACTTTCCGGAACGCCGGGTTTTTCTGAAGTCTGACAAAGATACACGTTTTATCCGCCTCAGCTCGGAAACGCAGGTGGTTGCGGTGGCTGGCGTTGCCGTCATGGTCGGATGGACCGCGGTCGCAACCGCCATTCTGCTGATGGACAGCATCGGTTCGGGCAATTTCCGGGAACAGGCGAAACGCGACCAGGCCACCTATCAGGAACGATTGAATGTCCTGTCCGCAGAACGCGACGCCCGTGCGCAGGAAGCGCTCGCCGCTCAGGATCGTTTCAACGCCGCACTGGAACAGATTTCCGCCATGCAGTCCGAACTGCTGGCTTCGGAAAATCGCCGTCGCGAACTTGAGACGGGGATCGAAGTCATCCAGACCACGCTGCGCACCACCATGAAACAGCGGGAAGATGCGCGGAAGGAACTGGCGGCGCTGAAGCAGGAAAACAGCAACGCTGACATGTACGTAACGGCCTCCAGCGCGCCGGTTCAGATGGCGTTCATGACGGACGCTCTGGCGCGCACGGCCGAGGAACGCGATCAGATCGCCGCCGACGCCCGAGATGCGCTGGACCAGCGCGATGATCTTGAGTTGGAAATCCGGCTGATGCAGGAACGCAGCGACGAGATTTTCCGCCAGCTGGAAGAGGCCATGGTGATCTCGGTCGAGCCGTTGGACAAGATGTTCCGTCAGGCGGGAATGCCAACAGACCGCATCATCGAAGAGGTCCGGCGCGGATACAGCGGTATGGGCGGTCCGCTGACCCCTTTATCCCTTAGCACGCGCGGTGAGGTGGACGAGTTGTCCGCCGAGGAAGCCCGCGCGAACACATTGCTGAAACAGATGGATCAGCTGAACCTTTACCGACTTGCGGCGGAAAAGGCCCCCTTTGCCAATCCCGTACATTCGGCCGTGCGTTTCACCAGCGGCTATGGCAGCCGGCGCGACCCCAAAACCGGTGGTCGCCGGATGCATAATGGGGTCGATTTCGCAGGGTCGCAAGGCACGGATATCTTTGCGACCGCAGACGGCGTCGTTACCCATGCAGGCTGGCAATCCGGTTTCGGACGGCTTGTGAAAATCAAGCACGCATTCGGAATTGAGACACTTTATGCTCATAACACCAAGATCAACGTGAAGGTTGGTCAAAGGGTCTCGCGCGGGGATCATATTGCTGATATGGGTAGCACCGGACGGTCGACCGGCACGCATCTGCACTATGAGGTGCGCGTGAACGGAAAACCTGTAAACCCAATGACTTACATCAAGGCTGCGAGAAATGTTTTCTAAAAGCAAAATCAACGAGCCCGCATCCAAGGCACCCGAGGCGGCCAAACCAGCCGCTCCGGCGACCCCAGCGGCCCCTGCACCGACCGAGTCGAAACCTGCCACCGCACCCAAGCCCAAGCCGCCTGCGTCGGTTCTGTCTTCGGATCTGCACATCACCGGCAACATCAAGACCACCGGTGACATTCAGGTGGAAGGCACGGTCGAAGGCGACATCCGCGCCCACCTGCTGACCATTGGTGAATCGGCAACGATCAAGGGTGAAGTCACCGCTGATGACGTCGTGATCAACGGACGTATCGTGGGTCGCGTACGTGGCCTCAAGGTGCGCCTAACTTCGACCGCACGTGTCGAAGGCGACATCATCCACAAGACCATCGCCATCGAAAGCGGTGCGCATTTCGAAGGGTCCGTACAGCGCCAGGACGATCCGCTGAATCCGGGCCGCAGCGCCAAAGCCGGATCGAACCCGGCGGCAGACGTCAAACAGTAATTCGACCCATCAGGTCAGACCGGAGACGCCGCAGGGAGACCCGCGGCGTTTCTTTTTTGCGCCGCGGCCTGTGCCCGGGAAACTTGTTTTGATCCCGTCGGGATCACGTTAGGGTCGGGCCATGTTGATTTTTCTGACACTTGTTGCGGTGATCGCCGCTGGTCTTGCCTTTTACTTCTGGTCCAAACGACAGGCGCGCCACGCCCTGTTGGCGGCCCCGTTGACCGGCACGCAACGGCAGCTTGTCGACGCTCAGGTCCCGATCTTGCGGAAACTGCCGAAAGGCCTGCGCGCAAAGCTGGAAGGCAAGATCAACCTGTTCCTTGATCAGGTTGAATTCATCGGGTGTGACGGCCTGGACGTTACCGAAGACATGCAACTGTCCATCGCCGCGCAAGCCTGTCTGCTGGTTGTGAATAGCGATCTCTGGTATGACAACCTGACCACGATCCTGATCTATCCCAGCGCTTTCAAATCCAGGCAGAGCCGGCACAGCGGCTATGTCGTCACCGAAAAGGAAATCGTGCGCACAGGGGAAAGCTGGAACCGCGGTCCGGTGATCCTGTCCTGGGCGCATAGCCAGCGCGGGGCCATGAACGATCATGACGGCCAAAATGTTGTGTTTCACGAATTTGCCCATCAGCTCGACGATCTGACAGGGTCGGCGAACGGGGTGCCCGTACTCAGCGACGACCAAAGCTTTTCAGAATGGGAATCCGCATTCCTGACAGCCTACGACGCGCATGTACGCGCCGTTGAATCCGGTCAGCCAACCGTAATCGACCCCTATGGCTCGGAAGGGCACGAGGAGTTTTTCGCCGTTTCGGTTGAAGTGTTCTTTGAGCGGCCAAAGGCCCTGCGCAGGTCGGACCCGGAGGTTTACAAGCAACTGTCCAAGCTTTTTCACCTGGACCCTTCTGAATGGCACTAAAGGCTTTTCGACCCCTGGTGCGCGGGCGTCGGGAAAATTCCCCGTTCGGCTCAATTTAACAAAAGTTAATTTATGAATTACACTTAAGCGCATTGCATTGTGGAGGAATTTTCATGTCATCAAAACTACTGGCCGAGTTCTTCGGCACCTTCTGGCTGGTTCTCGGAGGCTGCGGCAGTGCCGTATTGGCAGCGGGCGTCGCAGATGTCGGCATAGGGTGGCTTGGCGTGGCATTCGCCTTCGGCCTGACGGTTCTGACAATGGCTTACACGGTTGGCCATATCTCGGGCGGGCACTTCAATCCGGCGGTCAGCCTGGGCCTGATGATCGGCGGGCGGTTTCCGGCCAAGGATCTGCTGCCGTACTGGATCGCTCAGGTCATCGGCGCCATCGCCGCCGCAGTTGTTCTGTATCTGATCGTCAGCGGTGCGCCCGAGTTCGCCGGCGTCGGGGGATTTGCGTCCAACGGATATGGTGAGGCCTCACCCGGCGGATACTCTCTGATGTCCGCTCTGGTGATCGAGATCGTGATGACCGCTTTCTTCATCCTGATCATCCTGGGCGCAACCTCGGACGAGGCGCCGGCAGGTTTCGCCCCCATCGCAATTGGTCTGGCCTTGACCCTGATCCACCTGGTATCAATTCCGGTCACCAACACTTCGGTCAACCCGGCCCGGTCCACAGGCGTCGCCCTGTTTGCCGACGGACCTGCCCTGTCACAGCTGTGGCTGTTCTGGGTGGCCCCGCTGATCGGCGGCGCGATCGGTGCGGTCATCTGGAAGGCGATGTCCTCGGATGACTGATCCGCGCGGCAAAGGTAATTATCCCCTTTGCTGAAAAACACGGTATCCTTCCGTCAAACCTGGCTTGGTTACGGCCTTTGGTTCAACGGGAGGATACAATGAAGACACTTACTGCAACACTTATCCTAAGCTGCGTTGCAACGGCGGGCTGGGCCGAAGACAAATGGCTGAGCATCCCGCAAGCCCCCCAGATGCCCGCCGCCACCGAAGCGGGCACGGCAGAGATCAACGGCATCAACATGTATTACGCCACGTATGGCGACGCGGGCGGCACGCCGGTTCTGATGATCCACGGCGGGCTTGCCCATGGCGATATCTGGGCCGCGCAGGTTGCCGACCTGTCCCAGGACCACAGGGTGATTGTTGCGGATACGCGCGGGCATGGACGATCCACCAACGATGGCAGCCCCTATTCTTACGCGTTGTTGTCGCAGGATTATCTGGCGCTGCTGGATCATCTGGGAGTCGATCAGGTGCATCTGGTCGGCTGGTCCGATGGGGCAAATATCGGGTATTCAATCTCGACCACCAACCCGGATCGGCTGGCCAGTCACTTTGCCCATGCAGGCAATGTCACGCTGGACGGGATCGACCCTTCGGTGGAAACCAACGAGGTTTTTGGCACTTACGTGGGCATGATGGCCCAAGATTATGCGGCCATGTCCCCCACTCCTGACGGGTTCGAGGCATTTCTTGCTGGGGTTGCCGCCATGTGGGGTACCGAAAAACCCGGTGGGCTTGAGGCGCTGTCATCGATCACCGTCCCGACACTTGTTGTTCAAAGCGCACATGACGAGGCCATTCTGATGGCGCATTCACAAGCAATTTCTGACACGATTCCGGGCGCCAAGTTGCTTGTTCTGGAAGATGTCAGCCACTTCGCGTCGTTTCAAGATCCCGGTGCCTATACCCGTGCCATCCGCGACTTCATCGACCAATAGGCCAAAGAAAAAGCCCGGCGCTTGAGCCGGGCTAAATCTTCTTATTCGGTAACGGTGACTTTCTTCATCACGTCGGGCTGGCCCGTAACCGCTCCGGTCTGGGAATGCCCCCGTTTGATCGCATCCACCACGTCCATACCGTCGGTCACCTGCCCGACCACGGTATACTGGCCGTCCAGAAACGGGCCGGGTTCGAACATGATAAAGAACTGCGAATTGGCTGAATCCGGGTTTTGCGACCTTGCCATGCCGACCACGCCACGATCAAAGGTCAGGTCAGAAAACTCAGCCGGCAGATCCGGGCGGTCTGACCCGCCACGCCCGGCATACCGCATGTCAAAGCCGTTCGCGGTGGAATTGCCGTATTGCACGTCGCCGGTCTGGGCCATGAAACCTTCGATCACGCGGTGAAACACGACGCCATCGTACTGACCGTCAGCGGCCAGAGCGGTGATCTGTTCCACATGCTTTGGCGCGACATCTTCGAACAGGTCGATCGAGATTGTGCCATTGGCCCCTTCCCCTTCGACCTCGATCTGCAAACCGCTGGCCAGCGCCGGGCTTACCAGCAGGGCAAAAGCCGCAGCCAGTTTATGCATCTGCGGCCACCTTGACGCTGATCATGCGGTCGGGGCTTGCAGGCGGCTCACCGCGTACGATGGCATCGACGTGCTCCATCCCGTCGATGACCCGGCCATAGACCGTGTACTGACCGTTCAGGAAGTGATTGTCCTTGAAGTTGATGAAGAACTGCGAGTTGGCCGAATCCGGGTTCTGCGAACGCGCCGCGCCCAGCGTACCGCGATCATGAGGCAGCTTGGAAAACTCTGCCGGAACATTCGGCAATGACGAACCGCCAGTGCCCGCCATGCGCAGGTTGAACCCGTCTTCCATATCGCCATGCTGCACGTCGCCGGTTTGCGCCATGAAGCCGTCGATCACACGGTGAAAGGCCACGTTGTCATATTCACCGCCACGGGCCAGTTCCTTCATCCGCGCACTGTGCAACGGCGCTACATCCGGCAGCAGCTCGATGACGACGTTGCCGCCTTTCAGCTCGATGATGATTGTGTTTTCGGGATCCTTGATCTCGGCCATGAGGCCCTCCTGTCGTTTATCTTGCGCAAATACCTATGACGCACGCGTGCGAATGCCAAGTGACGCATTGACCTGAGGGCAAAATGCAGGAAAAGAACCGCCTAAATCGGTTGCCAACGACAAGGATCGCACAATGGGCTGGAAAACACTGGACGATATGGACCTGAACGGCAAACGCGTGCTGGTGCGTGTGGACATCAACGTGCCCGTGGTTGACGGTGTTGTGACCGACGCCACTCGCATTCAAAGGATCGTCCCCTCGGTGCGCGATATTCTGGCCGCTGGCGGCAAACCGATCCTTCTGGCCCATTTTGGCCGTCCCGGTGGCGAACGGCGTGAAAGTCTGTCACTGAAACAACTGGTTCCGACATTGGAAAGCGCTTTTGGTGCCAAGGTTCTGTTTGCCGCCGATTGCGTCGGGGCCGAGGCGGAACTGGCGGCACAGGCGTTGCAGCCCGGTCAGGTGCTGCTGCTGGAAAACACACGTTTCCATGCGGCCGAAACCAAGAACGACACCGATCTGGCCGCTGGCATGGCCAAGCTGGGTGATGTCTATTGCAACGATGCGTTTTCAGCCGCGCACCGCGCCCACAGCTCGACCGAGGCCATCGCACGCCTGCTGCCCGCCTGTGCGGGCCGTCTGATGCAGGCAGAGTTGCAGGCACTAGAAAGCGCGCTGGGTGCGCCCAAGCGCCCTGTAACGGCGGTTGTCGGAGGCGCCAAAGTTTCGACCAAGCTGGAACTGTTGGGCAATCTGATCGACAAGGTCGATTATCTGGTGATCGGTGGCGGCATGGCCAATACGTTCCTCGTCGCACAAGGTGTCAGTGTCGGAAAATCGCTGGCCGAAACTGCGATGAAGGACACCGCTGCCGAAATTCTGGCCAAGGCCGAAAGCACCGGCTGTCAGATCGTTCTGCCACGTGACGTCGTGGTTGCCGAAAAGTTTGAAGCCAATGCTCCTCATCAGGTTTTGCCCGCAGATCAATGCCCCGAGGATGGCATGATCCTGGACGCTGGCCCCGAAAGCGTGGCCGCGATCATCGAGATATTCGACAAAAGCAAAACCCTGATCTGGAACGGTCCGCTGGGCGCATTCGAACTGGAACCGTTCGACGCGGCCACGAATGCCGCTGCCTTGAAGGCGGCCGCGCTCAGCCGTTCGGGTCAGCTGATCTCAGTCGCCGGGGGTGGAGACACGGTCGCGGCGCTGAACGCCTCGGGTGCCGCAAAGGACTTCACCTATATCTCGACCGCGGGTGGCGCGTTTCTGGAATGGATGGAAGGCAAAACCCTGCCCGGTGTCTCTGCGCTGGATCAGTAAGCACCGCTTGCCGCCTTTGATCGCCTGATATGGTCCATGGTATTATCCCCTTTTGAACGGGGGATATTACCGTGAAGCCAATTTACTTTCTTGTCCTTACGATCCTGCCCTGCTCTGCCGCCGCTCAATCCAGTTGCGGCGGCCAGACCCAGCTTGACGCGAATTTCTGCGCCAAAGAACAATGGGAAGTCGCGGATCGCGAACTCAACCGACTGTGAGCACAGATCAAACCCGCAGCCGATGCGCGCGGCGAAGGTGATGCTCTTCTGGCCGAACAACGCGCCTGGCTGAAGGTCCGAGACGCAACCTGCGACAAGGAATTGTCGGGCGGCGGCAGCGCTGCGCCGATGTTCTACTGGACCTGCATGAAAGAACAGACCGTCGCGCGAAATCAGGCGCTGGAATCGTGGCGCTGACGCAGATCAGGACGCGCATAAATTACTGATGAAAAAATCGAATCAGGGGATTCACAACCCGAATCACCTGTGACATACTGTGTTCAGATGCTCGGAAAGGGCACGTTTTTGAGGCTAGTTTTCATACGGCGGTAAACAGAGTGTCCCGTTCCCATCGGCCCGGTTTGGGCTCAATCGTCTTCTTCTCGGTGGCTTTCATGCTTGGTGTGTATTTCACCTTTGCCGCCGTGCAAGGTGACTATGGCCTGTTTCGACGGGTCGAAATTGCTGCGGAACGGGACGCCCTGTCACACGACCTGGAAAAGCTGAATGCCCAAATCGCCGAATTGGAAAACCTGACCCGGCGCCTGTCCGACACTTATCTGGATCTTGACCTGCTCGATCAGCAGGCACGTTCGGTTCTTGGTATGATCCGGGCGGATGAGATCGTGATCCGCTGATCCCTTTTGGGCCGCCGGACATCGTCGGACCATGGTCACACCGCTTTGCCCGTCGGCTGCGCCGCGCCCGTGCGGACGCTGCGTCACATTTCCCCTCGCCAGAAAGCCCCAAATGCTTTATGAGATAGTTTAACGCTAAACTATCTTGCCGAAAGGGGGAGATCGCCACTATGGCTGCGCGAAAAACCACAAAGAAACCAAATGTTTCTGCGGAAGAACTCAAGACATACTACCGCGAAATGCTTCTGATCCGTCGATTCGAAGAAAAGGCGGGTCAGCTTTATGGCATGGGTCTGATCGGCGGGTTCTGTCACCTGTACATCGGTCAAGAGGCGGTTGTTGTCGGGCTCGAAGCGGCAGCACAGGACGGCGACAAGCGGATCACCTCGTACCGTGACCACGGTCATATGCTGGCCTGTGGCATGGACCCGGGCGGCGTGATGGCCGAACTGACCGGGCGCGAAGGCGGCCTGTCCAAAGGCAAGGGCGGTTCGATGCACATGTTCTCGAAAGAAAAGCATTTCTACGGCGGCCACGGAATTGTCGGCGCACAGGTGCCGCTGGGTGCAGGTCTGGCCTTCGCCGATAAGTACAAAGAGAACGGTCGTGTAACCTTCACCTATTTCGGTGACGGTGCTGCAAACCAGGGACAGGTCTATGAGACTTTCAACATGGCCGCCCTGTGGGATCTTCCCGTGGTTTTCGTGATTGAAAACAACCAATACGCCATGGGCACAGCGCAGGCGCGTTCGACCTCGACCAAGGACATTTTCCATCGCGGCGAGGCGTTCGGCATTCCGGGCGAGATCGTCAACGGCATGGATGTGCTGGCCGTTAAGGAAGCGGGCGAAAAGGCCGTCGCGCACTGCCGCGCCGGCAAAGGCCCCTATATCCTGGAAATTAAGACCTACCGCTATCGCGGCCACTCGATGTCTGACCCGGCCAAGTACCGTACCCGCGAAGAGGTTCAGAAGGTTCGTGAACAGAGCGACCCGATCGAACATGTGCGCGAGCTGCTGCTGACCGGCAAACACGCGACCGAGGATGACCTGAAGGCGATCGACAAGGAAATCAAAGAGATCGTCAATCAGGCCGCCGAATTCTCGAAAGAAAGCCCCGAGCCTTCCGTCGAAGAGCTCTGGACTGACATTTACGCCTGAGAGGACGAATAAGACATGGCAACCGAAATTCTCATGCCCGCCCTTTCGCCCACGATGGAAGAGGGCACGCTGGCCAAATGGCTGGTCAAGGAAGGCGACACCGTATCCTCGGGCGATATCCTGGCCGAGATTGAAACCGACAAGGCAACGATGGAATTCGAGGCCGTCGATGAAGGCATCGTTGGCAAGATCCTGATCGCCGAGGGCACCGAAGGGGTCAAGGTGAACACCCCCATCGCGGTGCTGGTCGAGGAAGGCGAAGACGCCTCGGCCCTGCCCGCGGCTGCACCTGCAGCCGCAGCGGGGATCGAAGCCGCCCCTGCGGCGGTCGAGGTCCCTGCTCCTGCCGCTGCAGCCCCCGCAGCGCCGGTGGTCGACCTGTCGCCCGACTGGCCGGCAGATGCCGAGATGAAATCCGAAACCGTCCGCGAAGCGCTGCGCGATGCGATGGCCGAAGAAATGCGCGGCGATGAAAACGTCTATCTGATGGGCGAGGAAGTCGCGGAGTATCAGGGGGCATACAAGATTTCCCAGGGTCTGCTGGACGAATTCGGCTCCAAGCGCGTGATCGATACGCCGATCACCGAACATGGGTTTGCCGGTATCGCGGTGGGTTCGGCCTTTGGCGGTCTGAAACCGATTGTCGAGTTCATGACCTTCAACTTCGCCATGCAGGCGATTGACCAGATCATCAACTCTGCGGCCAAAACGCTCTATATGTCCGGTGGTCAGATGGGTTGCCCCATCGTGTTCCGGGGGCCCAACGGGGCCGCCGCGCGCGTGGCCGCGCAGCACAGCCAGGACTACGCCGCGTGGTACATGCAGATCCCCGGCCTGAAGGTCGTCATGCCTTATTCAGCCGCTGATGCCAAAGGTCTGCTGAAATCGGCCATCCGCGATCCCAACCCGGTTGTGTTCCTGGAAAACGAAATCCTCTACGGTCGCTCTTTCGAGGTACCGCAGGTGGATGACCTGACCATTCCGCTGGGCAAGGCCCGCATCTGGCGTGAAGGCTCGGATGTGACCATCGTCAGCTTTGGCATCGGCATGCAATACGCGCTGGAAGCTGCTGACAAGCTGGCCGAAGACGGCATCAGCGCCGAAGTGATCGACCTGCGCACCATCCGCCCGATGGACACTGGCGCGATCATCAACTCGGTGATGAAGACCAACCGGCTGGTGACAGTGGAAGAAGGCTGGCCGCAGGGATCTGTCGGCAGCTATATCAGCTCGGTCGTGATGCAAGAGGCGTTTGATTACCTCGACGCACCGGTCATTAACTGCACTGGCAAGGACGTGCCGATGCCCTATGCCGCCAATCTCGAAAAGCTGGCCCTGATCACCACCGATGAGGTGATCGCCGCCGTCAAACAAGTGACCTACCGGTAAGGAGCGACAGACAGATGCCCACCGAAATTCTGATGCCCGCCCTGTCCCCGACCATGGAGGAAGGCACGCTCGCCAAGTGGTTGGTCAAGGAAGGCGACACCGTCTCCTCCGGCGATCTGCTGGCCGAGATCGAAACCGACAAGGCCACGATGGAGTTCGAAGCCGTCGATGAAGGCATCATCGGCAAGATCCTGATCCCCGAAGGCACCGAAGGGGTCAAGGTCAACACCGCCATTGCGGTTCTGCTGGAAGACGGCGAAAGCGCCGACGATATCGCGGCGGCACCTGCCAAGGCTCCCGAGGCGGCACCAGCCGCCGCGGGCAACGAGGCTGCCGCGCCAGCGGCATCCGAGGCGCCCGCCCCTGCCCCGGCCGCTCCGGCCAAGGCAGATGGCGGTCGGATTTTTGCCTCGCCTCTGGCCCGCCGGATTGCTGCGCAAAAAGGTCTCGACCTGACACAGATTTCCGGTTCCGGCCCGCATGGCCGCATCGTCAAGGTCGATGTCGAAGGAGCGACGGCCACTGCGACGCCCCCTGCCCCGACAGCCGCCGCACCTGCGACTGCACCGGCGGCGGCCTCTGGACCGTCCGCGGATATGGTGGCGCGGATGTATGAGGGCCGCGAGTATGAAGAAATTCAGCTCGACGGTATGCGCAAAACCATCGCGGCGCGTTTGGGCGAGGCCAAACAGACCATTCCGCATTTCTACCTGCGCCGCGACATCAAGCTGGATGCGCTGCTCAAGTTCCGCAGCCAGTTGAACAAGCAGTTGGAAGGTCGTGGCGTCAAGCTCAGCGTCAACGACTTCATCATCAAGGCCGTCGCCAACGCGCTTCAGCAGGTGCCCGAATGCAACGCCGTCTGGGCGGGCGACCGCGTGTTGCAACTCAAGCCGTCGGACGTGGCCGTAGCGGTTGCGATCGAGGGCGGCCTGTTCACCCCGGTTCTTCAGGACGCCGACATGAAATCTCTGTCGGCGCTTTCGACCGAGATGAAGGATCTCGCCGCCCGTGCCCGCGAGCGCAAGCTGGCACCGCATGAATATCAGGGCGGCACCTTTGCCATCTCGAACCTGGGCATGTTCGGCATCGACAATTTCGACGCCATCGTGAACCCGCCTCATGCCGGTATTCTGGCGGTGGGTACCGGCGTGAAAAAGCCCGTTGTCGGGGATGATGGAGAACTGACGGTGGCAACCGTAATGTCAGTCACTATGTCTGTTGATCACCGCGTCATCGACGGCGCGCTGGGGGCCGAGCTGCTCAAGGCCATTGTCGATAATCTTGAAAACCCGATGGTCATGCTGGCCTGACGACCCGAATTATGCCCGTGCCCCGGACAGCCGGGGGCGCGGGCAGCCTCAAGTCTTGGCACTGAATTGAACTTGCGTGATCGGGGCACCGATTGCCCGATGTATCAAGACGCCCCACTTCCTTCCTTTAGAAGCAGACGGAAGGCAGGTGCGCGATGCTCTCAAGAAATCTCATTCTCAGCCTGACTGTTTTGGCGTTTCCGGCAGCCATGTCACCTGAATTTGCCATGGCAAAGCCCAACAGCTATCCGGGAGAGCATTCAAAGTTCAAGCCAAACGATCCGACCGCGATTGCCCGACAAAAAGCCGCGCAGGACAGACGGCAAGAGCTTCGCAAACAAAAACGGGAAGAACGGCGGCGCAAGCGGTTGGACAAACGCGCCAACCGCTCCCACTGATTTTTTACTGATCCTTGCCCAGCATATGATCCATCGAGATCGAAGGCTGGTCGCACCCGGCCTCGCCCACGATCTTGGCGGGGATACCGGCGACCGTTTTGCAGGGCGGCACCTCTTGCAACACCACCGAACCGGCAGCAATGCGGCTGCAATGGCCAATCGTGATATTGCCCAGCACCTTGGCCCCGGCGCCGATCAGAACACCGTCTCCGATTTTTGGATGGCGGTCTTCTTCTTCCTTGCCGGTTCCGCCCAGTGTCACCGAGTGCAGCATCGACACGTTGTCGCCCACCACTGCCGTCTCGCCAATCACGATGGAATGGGCATGGTCGATCATGATGCCCTTACCGATTTTCGCAGCCGGATGAATGTCGATCCCGAAAATCTCGGATGAGCGCATCTGGAAGAAATAGGCCAGATCATAACGCCCCTTGCGCCACAACCAATGGGCCACGCGATATGCCTGCATGGCCTGATACCCTTTGAAATACAGGATCGGCTGCAACAGCCGATGACAGGCCGGGTCACGTTCGTAAACGGCCATAAGGTCCGCCCGAGCGGCTTCGAGCAAACCCGGATCGTCGGCATATGCCTCATCCACGATTTCACGCAGGACCATCATCGACATTTCGTTCGAGCACAGCTTGGCCGCCACCCGATATGAAAGCGCGCGTTCAAGACTGCGGTGATGCAGGATACAGGCGTGCACGAGCCCCCCCATGAGGGGCTCTTTCTCGACGGCCGCATGGGCCTCGGATGTGATACGGGTCCAGACCGGATCAACCGGTGTCACATGGCTGCGCTTTTCGAACATGGCTTTGATCCTTTGCTGCGCCTAGAATGCCATTTAGTGGCAAAAAGACCAAACGCAAACCCATGATCGGTCATGTAACGAAATTGAATGAGTCAGAGCGCACCCATTTCGAAGCTCGAATTCGCGAGCGATTGGCGGAATTGCAGCAGATGTCAGCGTCGGGACAGCAGGCTCAGGCCGTTGTCGAGCTGGATCAACAGGCCGTTGGACGGCTGAGCCGCATGGATGCGTTGCAAAATCAGGCCATGGCCAAGGCACAGCAGGCCAATCGCGATGTGGAAACACGCAGGCTTATGGCCGCGTTGGAACGGCTAGAAGGGGGCGAGTTCGGATATTGCGAAGACTGCGGCGAGCGTATTCCGGATGGGCGGCTGAATCTGGATCTGGCCGCCAGCAAATGCGTCAGCTGCGCGTCCGGTTAACCTGAAATCTGGCAAGCTGGTGCAGAACCATTTCAAAACACTGACAATATTGCAGATCGTCAAACCCGGGTTCATCGGCCAGGGCCCTGTTTCGCGCAACGGCCATGAGTGAACCATTGCCGAAAACCGGGTGGAGCTTGCCCGTGCGCTCCAAGTGCCTGTCGGCCAATTCCGCCTCGTGGATCATCCGCACACACAATGCCCCCCTGTCCGGCTGCGGCACGGCCAGCAAGGCGCGCGCCACAGCACTGACATCACCATGCAGAACCGGCCGCATCAGGCAGCTTGCCCAACCGTAAGACGCGACCAAGCACCCGGTCCGAATACAGCAGATACCTGGGCCACTTCGACCTCATAGCCCCCGGACAGACCATCCGCCGCTTTCATGGCTGTCGAATAGGTCCACCTTGGTTCGGATGTCAGTTCTTCACGCAGAACGGTTCCACCCGCAATGATACGGACCAGATAGGATTCGCTTTCTTCGCCCAGGGGGATCTCCAGCCCCGACCAGTCATCCGCATCCGTTCGGGCACGTCGGATCCACGTAAGCTCATCCCCGGCGGCACCAGACCGAACCCGCATGTGCACAGGCGCGTAGGGGCGCAATCCGTTGCCTGCAAACGAGGCAATCAGATGTTGATAGGACGGATCATCATAGCCGCGGGTCGCAGGCCCAATGCGATAATGTTTGGCAAGACGCCTTTCGTTTCGCAGCAGGCTGATCTGTTGTACCCTGTCATTCAGCAGTACGAATACTGATCCATCCGGCCAGACATCAGGCATCAAGGCGTCTGTTC
Organism: Ruegeria sp. BHSA118; assembly: GCF_059613405.1. Classification (NCBI taxonomy): domain Bacteria; kingdom Pseudomonadati; phylum Pseudomonadota; class Alphaproteobacteria; order Rhodobacterales; family Roseobacteraceae; genus Ruegeria; species Ruegeria sp. BHSA118. Next base: position 18,345 of record NZ_JBXWSM010000001.1, on the reverse strand, counting down.
CCAGTTGACCCCTGAGCCGCCCGGACAATCCGTATACTTCCGGGGCTTCAAGCGCCGCGTCAGAAAACTGAAAAACCTCCCAGTTACCGGGTGTTCCGTCACCGATTGCAGCCAGATTGACGCCATTCATTACCGAGCTGCGCGGGCGGGATTCCAACTGGCCCGCAAGCAGTTTGACCTTCAAGGCAGGGCCCTCATCCCAGACACCGACACTGGCGCGCCTCAGCGGTGTTTCGGTCACGCCAACCACTGCCCGCTGGGCAATGACGTCGCTCAGGCGATAGCCATCGTCACTGGACGAGGAATAGACCGTTGCCGCCCCGGGCCATGGATCTCCGGTAACGGCCAGATAGGGCGCATGAGGGGCCTCGGCCCCCGTGATCAAGGGCAGATCCAGAAAAACCGGCAGCACGGGGACCGGCGCCGCATATGGTTTGACCGTTGCCGGGTCGTCCTTCAATTCGGATGCCTTGTACACGCCCTGTTCGATCCGGACCGCTTCAACTAGTTGCAGATCAGCGGATTCCAACCGGTCGATCCGGTACACCGGCCCGGTTTCAGCGTCTGTCAAACGAACCAGATCCCCTGCCCCCAGGTGCATTTGAGACGGCGGAAGCGCAAACCGAACCGTATCGCGGGAAACTCTGGCTTCGCTCAACCAGCGTTCGGCCGTTTGCCGCCCTTCGGTGCGGGTCATGGACAGAGGCATCTCATTCACCGATACGGAATGGGTGCGATCATCGGGCAAAACCGCCTCTTCCGCGACGACATCATGATCCGCGTCCGACTGAACAAAGCGCAGACGAACGCGCCCGGTCATTTCGGCCTCGGCCTCGCGCCGGTGTTCGACCGTGCCCTCAAGATCGCTGCTGATCGCCAGATGGTCGGGGTTCAAGGCAACTGCGCCATACCCGTCGCGCATCTGGAACTTCAACACTCCATCCCTTTCGATCGCATCAAACCCATAGCGCAGCATCAGCGGCTGCAAGGCGGAACGGGCGTTTGTCACGTCTTCGATGACATACCCGCGGACCACACCGTACAGACCAGAGACGTCTATATCCGTGACGCCTGCGCCGTGGCAGATTTCGGTCACCACGGAGGCCAACGTACGAGACCCGGACCGACCGTTCAGCCAGTGGCCTCTGGGATAGTTCTCGCCATCGTCCCACTGGCTTTTCAGGTTCGGAAAGGTCGGAAACGGACGGGTATCCCATGCCCAGACATACGCGTTTGCCATGTCCAGCATCGGCGCGCCGTAGATGTCCGAGATCGGATTGACCTTCGGATCGCTCCAATAGCCAAGCATAGCCGTCAGATACTGAACCTGAATGAAGTCGTCGCGCAGCCCGTTTGAATACGCGGGCAACAGCGATTCCGATGACTTCGGGTCCAGGAATTTGTTCGGCTGGTTCGTGCCCTTGTCGATTGCCGCACAGCCCAACTCGGTGAACCAGATCGGTTTCGATCCGGGCACCCAATCGGTCGGGTTGGGTTGACGCACGCCTCCGATCCGTTCGTGATGCGGATTCGACCACCAGTTGCGCAGGTCCTTGTATCGCCAGGTCCACGGCTCGTCATGCCCCTGATCTTCGATCGGAGTCCTGATCTGCGCTTCCGCCTCTTCCGGAGAGGCGTAATACCAGTCATACCCTTCACCGCCTTCGATATTGCTGCGAAGGTACCCCAGGTCGTAGATCGAAGGCGCGCCGGCCTCGGCGTCCAGATGGTGTTCACCGTCACGCCAATCGGACAACGGCATGTAGTTGTCGATGCCGATGAAATCGATGTTGTCGTCCGCCCAAAGAGGGTCGAGGTGAAAATACCTGTCGCTGGTGCCCTTTGGCTGGTATCCGAAATACTCGCTCCAATCCGCTGCATAGCCGATTTTCGTGTCCGGCCCCAGAATCTGACGCACCTCGGCCGCCAAGGCGCGAAGCTGCGCAACAGCCGGAAAGCCCGCCCCCCCCCTGATCTGGGTCAGGCCACGCATCTCGGACGAGATGCAGAACGACGAAACGCCGCCGGCAGCCTTGCACAGCATGGCATAGTGCAGAATGAAACGCCGCAGGCCCCATTCCTGAGGGCCGGAATATTTGATGATTTCTTTGGCCGTGACGCCGCTGTCCCCCAGCAGCCCGCCAAAGGTACCGCCCCCGGAGACCCAGGTTAAACCGGTATCCCCTCTGTCGTCAGGCCGACCACCCGGTCTGGGCCTGACCAGACCACCCGAGCTACCGCCGGTGCCGCCCGATCCGTTCGTATCCTGGTTGATCGCAAAATCCTGCGCTCGGGCTGTTCCAAAGAACGCGGCGACCTGTGCATCGGCCGATGCCGTCTGATCCGCAGAACCCGAACGCCCCGGCGCAACGTCCAGGGTGATCCGCCCACGCCATGGCAGGTGAGGCTGACTTGACGCATCCGACCAGGGATCAGGCAGCCCGTTCCCCGGCAATTGCTCCATCAGGATGAATGGGTAAAACATCACCCGTTTGCCGGATTGGTTCAGATGCCGGATCGCCTCGACCACGGCCGCATCAGCCGGAGTCCCCCCATAGACCGGGCGGCCGTTCTGTCGCACCACAAGCCCGGCGTCGCTTCGGGCATGATGAGATACGATCCAGGGCATATCGCTGCTGTCGTTCTCACGCTGTTCGATCTTTGGCCGGATCTTGCATTGTCCGCATCTCAGGTCATCGCCGAACCACGACACCACCAATGATGCGGCATCGCAATTGGGCAACTCGCTTTCCAGCGCTCGGGTCGAGGAGACAAGATCCGAGGTGCCGGACGCGGAATGTGCGTTGGCAGGCCAGCTTTTGCCAGATTGTGAATAATTCACCTGAGAGCTGGCCAGAGCGTATTCTCCGGTCCCCGGTATCATGGCGACCCCGCGCACGATCTGAGGCAAAGCACTGGCGTGATCGGGCATGTCCCGCTGCGTGGGGCGCACAATTTCAAATGAAAACTGCGGTACCCGGTTGCCGAAAGCGCCGAGCGGGAAGTCCTCGATCACGACATAGGCGGTTCCGCGATAAGCCGGAACCGTTCCGGCGCCTTCAATCGCCTCGATCAGCGGGTCCGGCAACTGATCCCACGTGCCATGGTAAACCCGCATATTGAGGCCGGATCGATCTTGTTCTTCTCCATCCGCCCAAATGCGCGCGACATCGGCGATCTCACCGGCGCCAACCGCAATCGCCAGCGAAATCGAGTAACTGTACGTGACGGTAGTCACCTCAGGGGTCTTGGGTTTCCCCTTGCCCCCGCCGCCGCCACCTTCTGTGGTCGTTGTCTGGGTCTCCAGAAAGTCCGAAGCCCAAATGACCTGACCGCCCACACGCATACGGCCAAACACGGTGGTCACCGGGGCACCTTCGCCGGTTTCCGTCAACCGAAACCGATCCATGCGACCGGTTTCGACGACTTCACTGCCGCTGCCCATAACGGACTGGTTAAAGAACTTCTGATCAAGGATCCGCCCGACCGTCGCACCAACGGCCCGACCGATAATTGCGGTTGATAGGCCCGCGACCGTGCCCCCGATCGAACCGCCCAGCGCGGCCCCGGCTGCAGAAAGAAGAATAGTGGCCATCAATGCATCTCCATCGGGAATTCAAAACAGGAAACGATACGGCGGTACCAAGGCCTGCTCAGTGCGTTTTCCACCACGCCGTGGCCGGAATATGCGTGAATAAAGCGGGGCTCGGGTTGCGTGGTACTGACGATGCCCAGATGCTTGGCGACGCTTGCGTCGCGCATCCGAAACAGCAGAACATCCCCCGATGCCATCTTGCCTATTGGTTTTTCGACCAGATGCCGCCTGGCAGCTACCCACATCCGTTCCTCACCCTGCGGTTCGGACCAGTCCATGCTGTAGGCCGGAACAGATTCAGGTTCCCCCCCGATCACGGCGCGCCAAACCCCGCGCAACAGGCCCAGACAATCCGCACCGGCACCTTTGACCGAGGCCTGATGCACATAAGGCGTTCCAAGCCAATTGCGCGCCTCTGTCACAATATCCTCTCTACGTATTGTCACCGTAAGCTGCCTCCACTATTGGCTTTGCTTTTCTTGGGAACAGCCATGACCCAGTCTTCGCCCGGAAGATCTGGAAACCCTTGAAAATTCAGAAAGTTGTTGAACTTGAACTGGCAGGTTTCCATGCGCTTGTCGCATCCGGCCCGCAGCTTCACACTGTCACCGATCGCCAGGCCGGCCCCGAAACCGGACCAAAGCGTAATCTCGCGCCCGGTTGCCGTCTGCCTGTCGTTCTTGATCGAAGACCACAACCCCTTGGCAGAACCGGACCGAACATCCACGCGCCCCCGTTCGAACCAGCCTTCTTCAATGGTCTGACCTCCTGCAACATGCAGAAGAGTGCCGCCTTCGAAACCCGAGATCACACCGTCGAACCAATACCCCGGTGTGTCGGTGTTGAACCGGCAGGCCCGATCCCCCAACACAGCCGTGCAAGGCTTTTGGTAAACGCGCCCCAAAGGGCGGTTCAGCAAGTCGGTCAGGCCACGTAATTCCGCATGGAACGCGCCGCCAGAGCGGCGCAACTCACCGATTGAACCACGGAACTGAAGGATGCGCTGATCCAGATCTGCCCAGTTGACCAACCAGGCGCGCACTTCGGCCCCGTCAAAACGCCCCGCTTCGATATCCTCGTCGCGAATGGCCGCGTCAGACAGGGCGCCCATCGCTTCCGTGTTGTCGATGGACAGGCCCGTGGCCTGCTCGATGGCGGCGGCCGTCAGGCCGGTACTGGCCTTGAAGGTCAACCCGTCAAAACTCAGCTCCATGTCGTGGTCGGTGAAACCGTATTCCTGACCGTCCGTGCGTTTGATCGCCCAACAGCGGCAGACAGTTGTCAACCCGTTTTGCAGATGCGCGTGCAGGCCCTTGATATCTTCAGCCATCAGATGCGCACCTCGACCACGGGAACGTTCGGTACGTCGCCGGCCTGAAAACTGGCAACACTGGTCTGGATTTTGTCAGTGTCAAAACGCACCGGCACGTCAAATTCAAAACCCGCGGTGATATCGACCTGTTCCGGCGGCGGGTCCGCAAACGTGACCTTGCCCGTTGTCAGATCAACGTCAAAATCCACGCCCTCACGGACCTCATCCTGATCCAGCCCCAGACGCACCGTCCCCAGTACCGGTTTTACGATGGGGCGCGCATAGCTTACTCCGCCCGATTGGTAGGTCTTGATCAACTGGAATTCGGTGCGTGTTCCGTCGCCTTTGGCGATCACCTGATCTCCGAAATTGATGTCTGCCGTGGCCTTGCCGGATTTGAAATCCGACCAGTCTTTCCAGCGAAAGCCGAACATCTGGCCCTGCCGTGCTTCGAAGAACGAAATCAATGTCTCGATATCGTCCAGCGAACGCATCCCCAACCCCGCATCATATCGGCGGCGCGAATGGGCCCAGGGCGTGTTGCGCTCTTCAAATCCATTGGCCAGCGTCACGATGTCCGTGCGCCGTTCCGGCCCCCCGACCGAGCCAAAGCTCAGGCTGGCGGGAAATCTCACCTCGTGGAAATTCATCAGCTGCTCCCTGATTTATCTGTTGCGATTGCCGCGCCCCAGCGCGCGACTCATCTGGGCCGCAATCTGCCCCTGAGAGCGGCGGAACCCCTGCACGTCAGGTGTCGAAATGTTCATCACCACATTCACGGCACGCCCGGCACCCTGCGTCCGCACGCCCAGCTTGCCATCGGCCCCGCGCGCAAGCGGCATGATCGCCTCTGGCCCGGCTTCTCCCATCAGCCCGGTGCCGCCGCGCATGGGAAACATGGTCGGGCCGCTGACCACACCGCCATTGGCGAAGGGCATCACCCGGCCCTGGCTGAAGCTGCCGCCATCGGCAAAGGGCAGAATTCCCTTCACCAACCCGCCGACCGTGTTGGCCAGCATGCCGCCAAAGTGGTCCGTCACCGGCTTGATCGCAGCGGCATAAGCCGTTTGGATCAAAGAGTTCTTCAGGATATCCAACGCACCGGAAAGGCTCATCCCATCCAGAACGACACCATCGAAGGCCTTGCGCAATCCGCTGGACATGCCGCGCTCCAGCGTGGCGACATCCTTGCCGGTTTCTTCAAATGCGGCGCTGATGCGCTTCATCTGACTGTCAAACGCCGCCGCCATAGTCGCAGCATCGCCGAGGGAATCGCCCAGCGCTTCGCCTCGTTCTTGCAGGTCATCAAACCCGTCACGATCTGTCATCACGCTCTCCTTGTGTCTTGTCCGGATAGGCGGCCAGCAAAGCATCCAACCCCGCCCGGTTCATTGCGGGCGCTCCGGAACCCTGCCCCAGCATCAGCCGCATCTCTGCCGGGGTCAGACGCCAGAATTGATCCGGCGTCAGTCGCAGCCCCAGAAACCCGGCCCGCATCAGGGCAGGCCAGTCGAACCCGCTCATGCGCCCTCCGGCACCATGAAGGCGCGCGCCAGCAATTCGGCCGCGGTTCTGGCGGCCGCCATGGGGCCGCCTTCGATCTCGGCATGCATAAGGTCGGCCCGGGCAATGTTGCAGCCACCGCCCCGCAAACCGGCAACGATCAGCGCCAGAACATCCGCACTGGAATACGCACCGCCCTCAAACCGCTGCACCAGTTCAACCAGCGACCCAGCATTCAGCTCCTGCTCCAGCTCTGCCAAAGCACCAAGCGTCAGTTTGAGCACCCGCCGCTCTCCATCGATGGTCAGCGCCACCTCGCCTGTCCACGGATTGGCCATCGGATCAAAGCGCCGTGAAGGTCAGAGCACCGGCACTGGCCATGCTCATCTCATAGGTCGCCTCACCGTTGTGCGAACCCGCATATTCGATGCTGGTCACCTGGAACGGACCTTCAACAATCCCGAAATCAGGGATGATGACCTGAAAGGCCGGAGTTTCGCCATCAAAGAACAACTGCCGTGCGCGCTCATCCGTGCCAGCATCCCTGAAAACACCAGATCCAGAGATCGAAGCCGATTTGACCCCCGCCCCGGACAAAAGCTCGCGCCAACCACCCTGGCTCTCCAGACTGGTGACATCCACACTTTCAGCATTGAAACTTATGCGCGTGGCCCGCAGCCCCGCGATGGTCTGAAACAGGCCGGTACCGTTCATATCCATTTTGACCAACAGGTCTTTTCCGTTCTGGGCAGCCATGTGCTCTCTCCGTTGATTGCTTAGTCATCTTCCACGCGAGCGCGGAACTTCAGGTCGATCTGGCGGATGGTGCCGCCGGTCCCGGAGCGTCGGGCCGAGGCCCGCTCGAACCACAGCCCCACCAAACGCCCGCGAACCAGGTTGAGTGGCGCGTTTTCCAGCGCGTCACACACCGCGCCGGCCAGTGTTTTGGCAGCACCGAACCCTGCCTCCTGGGACACCACCGAAACGGTGAAGCGATGTATTGCGCCCGTGCCTGTTCGGTCCGAAGCGTCACGCACCTCTTCGGGGCCCAGCGTCACATAGGTCTGCGGCACGGTTCCTGCGGGTACGGCATCATAGATCGCCCCCCCCGATTGGCTGCTGACTGCTGCGTCCGCTGAAAGCTGTTGGTACACGGCCGCCTGCAAAGCGGCGGAAACGCCATAGCTCATGCCGCCACCTCTTCATCTGCGAAACAGGTCAGGAACTTGCCGCGCGGATCATGCTCGGCCACGGCCCGGATTACGAAACAGCGATTTCCCTCGCGAAACCGCTGATCTGGCGCGGGGCGCATCGAAGATCCCATGGGCGCGCCGCGTACCACGATGCGGAACCCGACACGCGACACGGACGCTCCGGCGATCTGCCGTTCGGCCCCACTGCGCGCCGTCACCTCGGCCCATAGCGTCCCCATCGCAGCCCATGTTTCGGTATAGCCCCCCGCCCCATCAGCACTTCGCATTGGCGCCTCCAGCACCAATTTACGGTTCAGATGCGGCGTATTCATTGCGATACCCCCGCCCCGAAACGCACCATGCGATAGCGCTGGATCAGGCTGGTGACACCAAAGGGCATACATCCAGCGCCCAATGAGGTTTCATCCCGGTATTCATAGTAATGCGCCGCCAGCAGCAGCACGGCTTGCCCAAGATCAGCAGGCAACTCGCCCCAATCCTGCGCCATCCCCGCGACAAGCGATATCTTTACGGAACCACCCGTTTCGATGGCAGGCAGGCTAAATCCCAATGGGCGGATCCGGGGCCGCTGGCTATCATGCTCCAGCCGATAGGTCGCGGCGCCCGCAACTGTTTCGGCTCCTTGCTTGTCAGTCAGCGTCACGGCCTGCACTGAAACCACCGGGGCCACAGGCAGCACTTCGCCCGACGGGTCGCGCCACCTGTTCAAACTCCACGAGAAATCCCGTGTGATCAGAACCGTGCCAGTGCGCGCCTCGATCGCCGCAATGGCGGCCCGCAGGAACCCCTTCAACACTTCATTCTGCACATCATCCTCGGCAAAGCCCGTGCCCAACCTCAGATGCCGCTTGAACTGATCCACCGGCAGCGCCGCATCCGCGATGGCGGTCTCTTCGATCAACATCATCCACTCACTCCGCAATCTCGGACCCCTCCAGGGCCCCATCCTTGGAAAATGACGGGCACGCGCCGCCCCACGTTGCTCGGACGGAGGGGAGCAGCTAGACAACGCAGAGGATCTCACCCCGGCCCGCGCCCGCCGTCCGAGGGGCCAGGGCCCCCCGGATTCAGCCCGCTTTAGGCGGTGCCGAATTTCACCAGCTTGATCGCTGCAAAGTCGCTGACATCGCCGCCGACGCGCTTTGTCGCGTAGAACAGGACATGTGGCTTGGCGCTAAACGGGTCGCGCAGCACGCGCAGATCAGGACGTTCGGCAATGGTGTAACCAGCCTGGAAGTCACCAAAGGCAATCGGGAAACTGTCCGTTGTTACATCCGGCATATCCTCGGCGATCAGAACCGGATACCCCATCAGACGCGCCGGCTCACCTGCGGCCAGACCATCGGACCACAGGAAGCGGCCATCGCTGTCCTTCAACTTGCGGATCACACCTGCGGTCTTCGAATTCATCACGAAAGTCCCGTTGACCCGGTACTGCGCGCCCAGCGCATAAACCACATCGACGATCGCATCCGCATCAATACCCGCATCAATACCGGTCGCGACATAGCCAAGGCTGCCCCAGGACCAGCCATCATTCGGTACCGCTCGGTGGATCATCAAACCCTTGGGCTTGTCGACGCCATCGCCGTTGATGAATGCCGCCGCCTCGGCGCGTGCGAACTTGTCGGCAATGCGCCCGGCCAGCCAGCCCTCGACATCGAAGGCGCTGTCATCCAGCAGACGCTGCGACGCTTTGGGCAGCGCGCTCAGCTCGTGCAGCGGGATCGAGATGCGATCGATCGATGGTGTTCCGGTTTCCCCTGTGGCCGAGTTTTCGTCAGCCCAGCCCGCACCTACATCGGTGTGATCGATCAGCACGTCGAACGAATTTGCCTCGACATTCACGACCGATGCAATCGAACGGATCGAGGCGGTCGAGTTCAAAACCGACTTGATCGTCTCGGCAGTCTGCGGATCAACCAGATAGCCACCATCGCTGTTGACCGCTGTGGACAGGGACTTGGCCTCCATCTCGAGGCCGCGCAGCCCGTCATCTTCGCCGGACCGCACATAGGCATCAAATGCCTTCTGATGCGGGGCTCCGTCTTCGATCGAAGCGGCAAGATGCGGGCGTGCCGCGATGGTTGATTTACGATCCAGCATGGTCAGTCGCTCTTCTGTCTGTTGCAGTTTTGTTTTAACTTCAGCCTTCAGGCCCTTGAATTCATTTACGAAGCCAGCCATCGCCTGCTTCACCTCCTGAACCAGGGGCGCACCCTCTCCGGTCAAGGCCGGGGTTTCGGTCTTGCTCATAAGCATGTCCTGTTCTGAGTGGTTTTGAGGCGCGCTAGGTCCGCGCCAGCTCCTGCCGGGCATCGTTGAACACCTCGGCAATACTGCGCCAGGTGTTCTCGGTCTCGGGGTCCACTCCCTTGGCCGCCACCCGCGCACTGGGCAGCATCGGGAAAGTCACCAATGACACCTCCCACAGCTCCAGTTCGGTCAGGACCCGCTGGCCCTTGTCATTCTTCATGGCCCGTTTGGTGCGGTAGCCGATCGAAAGGCCATCCATCGCACCCGCCCGGATCAATTCTGCCGCCTCGCGGCCCTTCTGCGTGCTCTCCAGCAGACGCCCCTTGACCCACAGGCCCTTGCCGTCCTCGCGTACTTCGTCCCACACGCCGATGGGCTGGGCCGGATCATGCTGCCACAGCATCTTGACGCGCTGCCCTGCTCTGGCCAGCCTGTCAAGCGAGCCGCGATAGGCCCCGCGCTGCACCACGTCACTGCCCTGATCGACCTGCCCAAACAAGCTTGCATAGCCCGCGATTACCGTGTCATCCATAACCGACAAACCGTCGCCGAACCGTGCGAATTTATGTTCCAAATCCATGAACTTCTCCATGTAACCCATTGAACTCATGGCGCGACCACCAAGAGGGATTGAAACGCCTGTGCCAGTATCACCGCCGCCACGCCATAGACCGTCAGCCACAGCCGGCGCTCCAGCCGCTCCATCATCTCTTCGATCTGATCCAGACGCCGGCACAGATGTGCATGCTGGATCTCGGCCACCCGCTCATGCGCGGCCAGACGCAGACCTGGCGCGCACTCGAACGAGGGATACCCCTCACCCATCCGCACGCTCCGGCAGGCCCAGCAAGGCACGCTTCTCGGCATCGGTCAGGAAGTCGGCCCCATTGACCCGCGCCCATTGCGCATCCCGTTCTGGGGACAGCGCAGGCACCTGATCCAGGTCAGGCTTCAACGCCAGTTCCTCACCGGTAAAATCCGCCAGCCAGTCCGACACTGCCGCCGCCACCCGCGTCACCAGGGGCAGAACGGTCAGGCGATAGAACGCCCGGTTGGCCTCCTGATAGTTCGAATAGGTCGCGTCGCCTTGTATCCCCAGCAGCATCGGCGGGACCCCAAAGGCCAGCGCGATCTCGCGGGCGGCGGCTTCCTTGGTCTTCTGAAACTCCATATCGGACGGCGAGAACCCCATCGGCTTCCAATCCAGCCCCCCTTCCAGAACCATCGGACGACCCGCATTGCGCGCCCCGCGATAGTTCTGCTCGATCTCATCCGACAGACGCCGGAACTGATCCTCGGCCATCACCCCATGACCATCGCCCTTCCACACCAGCGCCCCCGAAGGCCGCGCTGCGTTATCCAACAGCGATTTCGACCACCGCGACGCGCTGTTATGCACATCAATCGCCATCGCCGCCGCCTGCATCGGCGAGAACCCGTAGTGGTCGTCCTGCGGATGGAACGATTTGATATGGCAAATGTTTTCCGCTGCAAACCGGTGCTTCTTGCCACCAACCGCGTAGTCATACGCCTTGGGCCACCCATCTGTCCCCGGCACCACGCTCATCCGGTCGGATCGCAGCACATGCAGCTCAACCGGCAAACCTTCGTCGGCTTGCACCGCCTCGACATAGGCATTGCCCGACAACAGCAACTGCCCGAACAAAGCCTCCAACAACTCCGCCCGCCCCTGCGCCGCATTCGGACGGCGCATCAGCGACAGGATCGGATGGGTATCAAACCGCTGCGCCTGATCCTGCAACACCAACGGCAAAGCCGCCGCCGCCTCGGCAATCAGCTTGACCGAGCGGAACCCCACCGGGTTCCCCGAAAACCCCGTCCGCGTCAGCGACACCGCATCCCTGGGGCTCCACGCCACGCGCCCACCCGTCTGCCACGCCACCACAGGCCCCGCTGCGCTCGCCTTCGCCTCGGGCGCTTCCTCAGCCGATCCACGACGCAAGAAATCGAATACCATCTGTGCTCCTTTCTGCCGCCGCTCTGCCCGGCTTGTTGAAAGGAGTTATGACGGAAAGAAGTTTAAGCCTCGGGAATGGGGCGTACGGGGGTTGGGCAACGGCAATCTCGGCCTGTTGTCGCGATCGGCCACGGTCAAAGTTCAACCTCCCGCTTCACAGACAAAGCCTCCGTTCACTGTCTTCAGACGATCTCTGAGTTTCACCGATGCAAAAAACTTCTGTTCTGGATGAGCGGCACGAAACCAGCAGTTTAACTCAGACTATTTCGGATACGCGAAAAAAGCGCTGCGGTTATTCGCGAATCTATGGTTGTGCCAATTTTCCTTCAGTACGGCATAGCTCAATATGCGAGACTGTTTTCCTGGCAAGTTTGGATCGCGAATATAGACCACCTGTGCTTCATCATTAAAGCCCATTACAACAAATGTGTGTCCCTCATCCTGATGGACATCAATAAGTACCGGGCGGCCTTTTCTCAGACTCGCCTTTATGTCGCGAAGACCAGATTTAAAGCCAGACGATGTTTTTTGGTAATCGCGAATTTTCCACTTATACCCAAACTTGCGAAGTGCGTAGTTGGCATCTCTCCAATACGTGAACTTTGAATTTCTTTGGCTTTTGGGTTTGTGACCTTCAGCGATGGCTTTTAGTTCGGCGGGATCAATTCTGTCCCCCAAATACTGAACAACCATTGCCGCCGAAGTTGGTACACACAGATAATCGCCTTGCCTTATGTGAGGAACATCCAATCTTACGTAAGACTTTGTTATAGCCGGGGGTGGCAACTGTCGGTGAGACACAGCTCCCTCGCGCCAACCGACTTCAGCGTTTACCGATGGCGAAGTGAAAATAAGAAACAAAAATGACAGAATTATCGTTAAATACACTTCATCCTCCTTTTCCAGAAGCGTATTCTAACTATTCTGTTGCAGTCAAACTGCGCCGAAGGATTCTGCTTCTGAGGTTCTTTTCAAGGCCAAAGTAGCGAAGAAAAAAAGCCGAATACCATCTAGATGCTTTTGTATAGAGAACAATGCAGTTGTTTGGCTATTGTGACGCAGGCCAGACGATCTTCACAACGCCCGCACCCTAGGCCGCCGATACGCCCCCGCAGGCCCCACAATCAACTCATGCAGCGCCCAGACCAGCGCATCCACCCGGTCGGGTGAGCCCTGCCCCTGAAACTCGCGCGCGGTCATCTGGCACATCTGCTCCTCCAGCGCGTCCAGCCCGGCAACATGCGCCACCCGCCCCTGTTCGTACAGCGCTGCCACAGGCTCGGCCCGCGCCGCCTTGCCGCGTGACGCCCGTACTGCGCGATAAGGGACCAGAGGGTCCACCTGCCGCACGACCTCTTCCACGAGCTGTCCGCCTTGATTGACCTCGGCCACCAGCCGCTCGGCCCCAAACTCGTCCATCGCGTCAATCGACGCCTGCGCCCAGCCCGCCGGACCAACGCCCTGCACAGTCCGGTCGGCCAGCACATAGGCGCGCCACTCCTCGGGCGGGCCTTGCACCTGCGCGCCGACCACCACGATCCCGCAGGCATCCGCGCCTGACCCAGACGTCACCGCCGGGTCCAGCGCCACCACGATGCGGTCCACCTCAGGCGCCTGCGCACAACGCGCCGCCTCCAGCATCGACGCTGTCCACAGCGCCCCCTCAGCATCCGACAACAGCACCCCGTCCAGCTCCTGTCGCCCCAGTCGCGTACCCGCGTATCGCGCGCGCACCTCTTCCAAGAAGGAACCCGCCAGATTAGCCCGGTTCGCCTCGGTCGGCGCATGGGTCTGCACGGTGGACGAAGACGCCAGCAACTCCTTCAAAACCTTCACATTACGCGGCGTCGTGGTCACGCAGACCCGAGGCTTCTCGCCCAAGCGCAGCGCAAATTGCAGCATATCCCAGGTCTCGCCCGCCTTCTTCCACTTGGCCAGCTCATCCACCCAGGCCGCATCGAACTGAGGGCCCCTCAACCCTTCGGGATCATGCGCTGAAAACGCCTGCGCCTCGGCCCCGTTGGGCCAGATCAGCTTGCGCTCGGATGCCTTCCAGGTCGGTCGGCGATCCGGTGGAGAACACTGCATTATCCCGCTATCACCAAAGATCATCACATCACGCACCTGATCAAAGGTCTCACCCACCAAAGCCACTCGACACGCCTCGCCCATGTCCAGCGGTTTCGGCCCCTCGACCATCGACCTTACCCACTCGGCCCCTGCCCGCGTTTTGCCCGCGCCGCGACCGCCCATGATCACCCAGGACCGCCAGTCGCCCTCGGGCGGCAGTTGATGTGGCAGCGCCCAGAATTCGAACAGGAAAGGGAGGGCACACAGCCCTCCCTCCCCGATCTCACTCAGAAATCTGTTCTGCACCGCAACAGGCGCGGAGGCGAGCCAGCCTGCACCCGACTTCAAACCGAGCTCGGTCAAGATCGAGCGCGTACCCTCCTTGGGCAATTCCGGCTTGTCTGTGATGTTGTTCGACAAAGCTTGTCTCCACTTTCTGGCAACTTCGGATCAGCCCCTCCAGCTGACCGAGTTGCTTGGCTGAACCAGCAAGATCTGCATCCTCCCCGGCTCCGATCTGTTTGCGCAGGTCTTCCGCCGCTTGCCGCAGATCGCGAATGGACCTCTCAAGCGACTGCAACAATTCAGCCGTTTGGGAAATCCGCTCTTCCGGGGTAATCAAAGTCATGTTTGCCTGTGACCTCATGCGTGAGTTTTCTCCGCACGAGAGAAGCAAAAAACGGCCACCGGGTCGCCCCGGGGCCGCTGCCCACTTCTTCTAGCATGTCACAAGATATATAGGATTAAGTCCGCAAAGTCAATGCGTTACGCAACTCCGACGCAACACGCAGCGGTCGCTGTTTTGAGTTTTTCTTTACCTTTTACGCTCAACTCTGGCCTGTCAAATCCTGCGCCAGCATCAGCGCATTCCTATCCGGATCATAAAACGTTGCCGTGCTGACCATCCCCTCAATCGTGTCCGTTTCACCGTCAAATTCCACACCTGCAAGCTCCAGCTTTCCGCGCGCTTCCGCGATATCCGCGACTTCGAAGACAGGCACGCAATTCCCCGGAGAGGCTTCGGCCTGTTCGCCCAGTCCCAAAGTGACTCGGTCGACATTGGTTCGCAATTCGCTCCATCCCGCTTCATCAATGTGGTGGATAAGCTCGAATCCCAGCTTGGCGGCATACCATTCCGCACTGGCATGTCGATCCCGAACGGACATCGCAAGCGTGATGGTGTTCTTCAATGAAACGAGCGACATAAGGCTTTTCCTTTTCCAAAAATATATTTACTATACTTTATGGACATAAATACACTTGTCAAGCTGACGTCGCGGGCTTGGTCCCTGAAAATTCTTGCGCTGCTGCACGCCAAAGTTCCGGGCCGGCAAGCCCCGCTTTTGGCAGCGACCGACGCAAGCCGAACCGCCTTTGCAGCCAGCCTTGCTCATCTTATTGAACTTGGAATGATCGAAAGAAATCCCGGCCATGGGCACCCTCTGCGTCCAGAATTTCGACTTACGCCATTCGGAATCGAGGCTGCCACGATCGCCAGCAAGATAATTACCACCGTCCGCTCTGAGGATGAAATCAGACTTCTGCGAAAATCCTGGACTGTGCCAGTTCTGGCGTTGACAGGTTCCCCTCATCGTTTCTCGGCCATCAAATCAGGTCTTACGATCATTACAGATCGGGCGCTGTCCTCATCCCTTCACCAGCTGGAAGCACAAAACTGGATCCGACGCGACATTCACACCGCTGAGAGGATGCCATTTCCAACCTATCAGGCCGTGAATACTGGAATGGCGATCAACAGGGCTGTTGGTTTAACGCTGTAATTCAATGGCAGTCTGGTGCCGCGAACAGTGCCTTATTCGACTCAGAAGACCACCAGAAGGCTTACCGGCGCTTGACATTCCATGGCGGAACCCTCATGTGCCCCACATCACAGCGCTGATGCGTGAGCCCAAGCGGACCTCGTCCGCCCCACAGCGCCAACTCATCACTCCAGTTCCCCATCACGCAGGGTTCTTGACGCGACGGCCGGATGGCGCAGGATACGCCTGCTCGTCCCGAGGTCTCGCACAACCCCTGCCGGTCGCCAACGCGCGACCCTTCATGACCTGTCCGCGGGCAAACGCTCCGGGCTGCAAAAGGATAGTTATTTGTTCGACTTTGATATGCTGGGCCTTGCCCCGGCACTGAACGAGGCACTCAAACGCGCCAATTTCACTCAACCCACCCCAATCCAGAACCAGGCGATTCCGCTTGCTCTGAATGGTCACGACATTCTGGGACTGGCGCAAACCGGCACCGGAAAGACCTTGGCATTTGGCCTGCCTCTGATCGATCACCTTCTGGCCCAACCCGGCAAACCCGACCCGAAAACCGCCAAGGCGCTGATCCTGGCACCCACCCGGGAACTTGTGAATCAAATCGCCGACAGCCTCCGCACCTTGACGAAAGGCACCAAGCTGCGCGTGGCCACCGTCGTCGGCGGCCAATCGATCAACAAGCAGATAATGTTCCTTTCCCGTGGCACCGACATTCTGGTCGCCACACCGGGCCGCCTGATAGATCTGATGGAGCGTGGCGCGGTAAACCTCGGAGCGGTACGTCATCTGGTGCTGGACGAAGCAGACCAGATGCTTGACCTGGGCTTTATCCATGCGCTGCGAAAAATCGCACCGGCACTGGGCACCCCACGCCAAACCATGCTGTTTTCGGCGACCATGCCGAAGCAGATGGAGGAGCTCAGCCGCACTTACCTGACCAACCCGCAGCGGGTGCAGGTCTCGCCTCCGGGCAAAGCCGCCGACAAGATTACGCAGTCTTTGCACTTCGTTTCCAAGCCCGGGAAACCAGCCAAGCTGCGTGAAATCCTGTCGAAAGATGTGGACGCTCTGACACTGGTCTTTACCCGCACCAAACATGGCGCGGAACGGCTGATGAAAGGGCTTGTGGCCGATGGCTACAACGCCGCATCCATCCACGGCAACAAAAGCCAGGGTCAGCGCGATCGTGCCATCAAGGCGTTTCGCGCGGGCGAAATCAACATTCTGGTGGCCACCGACGTTGCCGCCCGGGGCATCGACATCCCGGGTGTCGCCTACGTGATCAACTTCGACCTGCCCGAGGTGCCTGACAACTACGTCCACCGTATCGGGCGCACCGCCCGCGCAGGGCGCGAGGGCGAAGCCATCGCCTTCTGTTCTCCGGAAGAAGTTGATCTGCTGCGCCAGATTCAAAAGCTGATGAAGATCGAGATTCCAGTTGCCAGTGGCACGATGCCCGAAGCTGTACAACCTGAAAAACCGGCGCGCCGACCGAACAACCGTCGCCGGGGGTTCAAACCCAAACCCGCCAACGGGGAAGGAAAACCCGCAGCAAACAAACGGCGTCGCCCACGCAGCAAACGTCCGGCGGCCTAAGGTCGGAACATAAAAAAGCCAACGCCGGTTCAATGACCGGCGTTGGCTTTGCACTAAGAACCAGATCGCTTTTCGTTCAGGTCAATTTCCCGAGTTCTGCTCAGCCTCAATCTCGCGCCATTTGGCGACGTTTCGATTGTGCTCCTGCAAAGTTTCGGCAAATGCATGGCCCCCCGTACCATCGGCAACGAAGAACACGAAGTCCGTGTCATCCGGCGCAACAGCAGCTTTCAGGCTGGCCAAGCCCGGATTGGCGATCGGCGTCGGCGGCAAACCGTCTATCTGATAGGTGTTCCACGGCGTTGGTCGGTTCAGCTCGCTGCGGCGCAGCCCGCGCCCCAACGTGCCTTGCCCTTTGGTAACGCCATAGATGACGGTCGGGTCCGTCTGCAACCGCATCCCCTGTTTCAGCCGGTTCACAAAAACACTGGCCACTTGCCCGCGCTCTTCCGGAACACCGGTTTCCTTTTCGATGATAGACGCAAGGATCAGCATCTCTTCGGGGCTTTGCAGCGGCAACCCGTCCTGGCGGCTCTCCCAAACGGCGTTGATCCGCAATTGTTGCTTGTCCTGCATCGCCTGCAAAATGTCGTTACGATCCTGACCCGCCACAACATCGTAGCTGTCAGGCGCCAGCATCCCTTCGGCCGGGATCTCGGTCACCTCACCTGTCAATGCGTCGAACGCCTTCAACGCCTGGACCACCTGCCACGAGGTCACACCTTCGGCCAGCGACACGCGGTAACGGGTGTCCGCCTCGTTGCGTTTCTCGGTATAGGCCTCAGGCACCTCTTCTTCCGACGGATCAAACGACGCGACTTCGACGAAATCCAGGGTCGCGGGGTTCAACTCGCGCACACGGGTCTGAGCACGCGTCACACCGATACGATACTCAATCTCGGATCCACAGGTGCTGGCACCGCTGCTGGTAATCTCGTCGATGATCTGCTCCATCGACGCGCCTTCCCGCACCAGGAAGCTGCCGGCTTTCAACTGCTGCGCCCGATCCGTGTAATCGGCGGCCATCCGAAAGATCGTGGCAC